>JBBTSE010000007.1:82799-322440 GCA_038064855.1 Patescibacteria group bacterium | reverse complement strand
TCCAGTTCCCCCCCCACCACCGCCTGTCGTTCTTCTTCCCGCGCCTGTACCACCACCTCCGCCCGAGACACACACATCCGGAGACGGTAGTTACCGTGGCGAGCGCGTACGTGTGCATGCACCAGGATCTACGGCAAAAGTGCGCGCGACACCCGCTGGTACTACGCTTGGTACCCAGCCGCACAGTGCTATCGGCACGATTGTTGATGGTGGCGTATACGGTGCCTCCACATGGGGTTATGGCTGGTGGAAGGTTAACTTTGATTCAGGTCTTGATGGTTGGGTGGCCGCTACCCACAATACTGGCAATACTGCTTTTTTTCTTCTCCAAAAGCTTGACGGGTCTTCCTTGAACCATCCTGCGGGCGCTACAGCAAGCGTACATTGTCCGTTTGGTATCGTCTCGCTCACAGGAGCTCTCGGTGACGAGTTTGGCAATAAGGGCTTACGGGGGCAACAGCTTGCGTACAAAGAATCACATTGTTATTCGATTCGTGTGACCGAGCCAAAAGATTTTCTGGTAGTTGGTACTGACAACGAGTTGGCGGTAGGTATCCGCGTGATCGGAGATATTGGGGCCGAACTGATAGCGCCCAATCCACAGGCTGTGGCAACTGATGGTGATGTCGGTAGTCAAAGCAGTTACGGCAATTTCAATGGTGGCGAGGTAGTGGTGAGAGCCACGGGCGGTGGTAAGGTACCTGCTGGTGAATATATTTTACGCATAGAGCGAACACCGGTAGCGGCATGGGTTGAAAATGGATGCGCCTCCGGCTTCCCAAACGCATTTTACTGCAGTGAAAAGCAAAAGTTCGGCGTATACTGGCGCCAAGAAGATCGCATCACTACGCCAGTCACCGTATGTCCTATGGGATATGAAGAGTTTAGTGGATTCGGAGGAACTGACAACAATTCGTTCTATGGTAAAGGTAAGAATATGAACGGAGATGGCGAAATAAAGTTGCCTTTTGGGCAGACACAAAAATATTGCGCTAAAAATGTTGAGTCGATAAACCTAGCCAGATTTCAGATGGGTTCATATGACAATTATCAATGTAACTCTATTTTACTAAAAGTCTCGCCTCCACGGGGGTCTGGTGTTGCACGAGTAATTGATATATCCACGCAGCCAACGGTTGCCATGCTTATTCCTGATAGAGCTCTATCTTTAGGTGTGTGGCTTGTAGAGATTGCGGCCACTACAGACACATTTCATGCGTCTCCAGATTGCATAGCTTCCTATGCGGCAGTTGTAGCGTTTTCAACTAGCACTAGGCAACCTGTGCCTCCACCTCCTCCTGCGCCAGTACCACCTCCACCACCCCCAGCGCCACAAGAATACACCATGCTACGCGTACGCAGAGTCGGCGCTGATGACACATTTGCATCTGCTCCTGTAGGTACCGCCGTCACTGTACGGCCCGTACCTACAGGTGCCGCATTGATTACGGACAATACAGCAAATCCCTTGATCTTGAAAAGTGATCTTGGCGTAAACGCTTTTGAAGTTCGCGTGCAGGGTCCCACAGGATACGATGTTGATATCGGCATTTGTCGTGGCAATTTTAGCGAGACAGGCAGAGAACCATGCGCGGTACCTGATGCCGAATTTGTCGATGCAACCTGTACTGCGGGTGTTTGCTCGGCGATCGTGAGCACTCAGCAGCAAAAGCATACCAAGGTGGTATTTAGATATACGCCCATCGGAGTACAGCCTCCGCCACCCCCACCACCAGCGTCATTAACATTGGGCATCGGCGCTCCCATCCGTATCAAGGCTCTTCCCGAATCGACTGCTGGCGCAAATTATCGTAATGACCCTCTACCCGATGGTTCGTGCGGCACCCCCAAAGGCGAAGAGCTGGTAGGCGCGCGCGGCACTGTTATCGGCGCGAGAAATGTTTGTACTACTGACGGTCGCCGACGCTGGAAGATTCGATTTACGAGTGGTGCCGAGGGTTGGGTGACGCAAAATCGTCTCGAAGTCGTCTCGCCCACATCATTTGCGCCGAGCGCCTCTGATCCCGCGATTGCCAATACTCTCGATGGTCTTCGTCGGTCAATTGAGAATCTACAAAACCTTATCAACCAACATTAGAAGACGATACTAGAAAGTTCAAAAATACCGCCAAGGGGCGGTATTCTTGGTCAGTAGCGCGCTGGAAAAGGGAGTGTATTTCTGCTACAATAAAGCGTACTCAATCACTACCAGCAAACGAAAAACCACCATATCATGCATAAGCAGATAACGATTCGCGATCCCCGCGAGGCCGACTTGCTCAAAGAGCTGGAAGGTAGAAAAGACATCAAGGCGGAGAGGATAAAAAGAATGCTCAAGCTGCCCGATCTCTCTAAAAAAGATTTTTCTCCCGTAAAAATTTTGTTTGATCAGATCATTAGCTTGCCGCGCTTTGATAGTTTTGATGTGGTTGATTTTCCCAAAATTGTATCGGTACAAGATAACTTTGATCTGCTCAATACACCAAAAGATCATCCGAGCAGGAGGGAGACCGATACCTACTACATAAATGAGCAGCAACTCTTACGGACGCAAACAACCGCCTTTTGGTCGTACTATTTGCGCGATCCCGATGTTTTACAGAGGCTCAAGACTGACGGTCAGGTAGCCGCGCTCTCGCCAGGAATCGTATTTCGCAAAGATGAAATTGATCGGCACCATTTTCCCGCTTTTCATCAGATTGATGGTCTTCTGATTTGTAAAAAAGAAAAGAAAGTCATTACTCAACAAGACCTCAAAGATGTGCAGGTAGATCTGGCGCGCGGGCTTTTTGGTAAAGAGATTGAATACAAATTTCTTGATGATAATTTCCCCTATACTATCGAGAGTCTCGAGATGGATATTATGTTCAACGGTGACTGGCTTGAGGTCAACGGCGCGGGGCTTGTCAATCCTATCGTTTTGAAAAATTTTGGATTAGATCCAGAAGTATATAATGGCTGGGCTTTCGGTTTTGGCGAACGGCTTGCTATGATAAAGATGGAAATCCCCGATATCAGGATTTTGTGGTTTAATGATTCGCGTATCACAAACCAGTTCAAAGATATCAATAGCAAATATAAGGCAGTCAGCAAATTTCCGCCTATCGCGCGAGACATATCATTTGTTATTGATACATCAGTAAGCTTAAATAATTATTACGAGATTGTCCGAGATTTTGCTGAAAACTTGATCGAAGAGGTGCAGCTTATTGACGAGTACGAAGATGCGGGTAAATTTGGAGCCGATAAAAAATCATATACCTTTCGCATTGTGTACCGCTCACTCGAGCGAACGCTCACGCACGACGAAGTGAGCATAATCCAAGATCAAATAATCAAAAAGACCCAAGATGCTCTGGGTGCTGTTATCAGGTAGATAGTTTATATATGGCAAAAAATAAATCAGAAAAAAAGACTGAATCCAACGGCGACTATAGCGCCAAGGACATTCATGTACTCGAAGGATTGGATCCGGTGCGTAAGCGTCCCGGTATGTATATTGGCTCGACGGGAGTCGATGGCCTTCATCACCTTATTTGGGAGGTAGTTGATAACTCGATTGACGAGGCGATGGCGGGATACGCAAAAAATATCTCCATCGTTCTTTTGCCAAAAAATCAGGTACGCGTGGTAGATGATGGCCGCGGTATTCCCGTAGACATTCACAAGCAAACCAAAAAATCAGCGCTCGAGACGGTGCTTACCACACTGCATGCGGGAGGTAAATTTGGCGGTGATGCGTATAAAGTCGCAGGTGGGCTCCACGGTGTAGGCGTGTCAGTGGTAAACGCACTCTCGATTTGGCTCAAAGCCGAGGTATGTAAAGAAGGCTTTTTGTATACGCAAGAATACGAGCGTGGCAAGCCAAAATATAATGTAAAAAAAGTGGGTAAGTGTGACGGATCAGGCACAGCGATTACTTTTGAGCCAGACGCGGAGATCTTCAAAGAGATTGAATATAATTGGGAAAAAATTCTTGAGCGTATCCGCCAACAGGCATATCTCAACCAAGGTATTTATGTTGTTATCCATGATGAGCGCAAAAAAGGAGAAGAGAAGGCGCATGCGTTTTATTTTGAAGGCGGTATCAAATCATATATCAAACATGTCAATCGCCGGTTTGCGCCAAAGCATGATGATATTTTTTATGTAAACAAAGAAGAAAACAGTGTGATGGTGGAGGCGGCATTGCAATATGCCGATGACCTCTCAACGCGTGAGCTCGGATTTGCCAACTGTATCCATACACCCGAGGGCGGCATGCATATTACTGGTTTTCGTACGGCGCTCACGCGCGTGCTTAACGATTACGGCAAGAAAAACAATTATTTTAACAAAGATGATGACAACTTGACCGGTGAAGATGTGCGCGAGGGTATGACGGCGATTATCTCGGTCAAGATACGGGAGACACAATTTGAAGGTCAGACCAAAGCAAAGCTGGGTAATCCCGAGGCGAGAGGGGCGGTAGAAAAAGTATTTGGTGAAGCATTTTCCTCATGGCTTGAAGAGCATCCGCAGGAAGCCCGCATTATCTTAGACAAAGTATTACTTGCGGCAAAAGCGCGTAGAGCTGCCAAAGCCGTCAAGGAAACCATCATGCGCAAAGGCGCCTTGGAGGGCATGACGCTCCCGGGTAAGCTTGCCGATTGCCAATCAAAAAACGCGGAAGATTCCGAGATCTTTATCGTAGAGGGTGACTCGGCAGGTGGTTCGGCAAAGCAGGCGCGTGACCGTAGAACACAGGCAATCTTGCCACTGCGAGGTAAGATTCTCAATGTCGAGCGCGCACGCCTGGATCGGATGTTGGGTTCCGAGCAGATTAAAAATCTTGTTATTGCCCTTGGTACCGCTATCGCTGATGAATTTGATATCGAACGCCTGCGCTATCACAAAGTAGTTATTATGACTGATGCTGATGTGGACGGTGCGCATATTCGCACGCTGTTACTCACACTTTTTTATCGTTATTTTCGTCCGCTCATTGATGCCGGCTTCATCTATATAGCCCAACCACCACTCTATCGGGTACAGCAGCGGCGCGAGGTTCGCTATGCATATTCGGATAGCGAGAAAGATCGCGTGGTAAAAGAATTCCAAAAGATAAAAGCAGAAAAAGCTAGCAAGGGCGCCAAAGAGGAACCTGAAGAAATAGAAGAGGTGATGGGGGTAGAATCAGATTCAGAGGCGCCGGTAGGAGATAATAAGCTCAAGGGCATCACCATACAGCGCTACAAAGGTTTGGGCGAGATGAACCCCGAACAGCTTTGGGAAACCACCATGGATCCCGCCAAACGCATCATGAAGCAGGTGACTATCGATGATGGTGAGGCGGCTGACGAAGTATTTGATATCCTCATGGGTGATGAAGTTGCCCCTCGTAAGCACTTCATCCAAACCCACGCCAAATCCGTTAAGAATTTGGATGTATAATTACAACTTGTTGAATCTTGTTCGTGTTCTATACTAAAGCCATGGACGATAAGCAAACTCAAAAGGTAACGCTTGATGACTTGGCTAGCATGATTGAGCGCAATATTGCACACAAAGAAGATATTGATCGGCTTGAGAATCATATGGTGGGCATGGATGGTAAGATGAATAAAATGGTTGAGATGATTGCGCAGTTGCCAACACGCGATGAAATGCGTGATCTATTGAGTATTCGTCAGCGTGTTGATGAGATTGCCCGCAATATTCGTGAGAAGCTTCATGTTGAGGTTTAGTTTTATGCGGTACGAATACTTTATCCAAACCCACGCCAAATCCGTCAAAAATTTGGATGTATGAGGCGTCTCACTCCAATATTCCTAAGGTCATGTGCAATTTTTTTATTAACACTTCTTGCATTTGTCGCGGCTCTTCATGTTGTGGTTTCCTTTGATGTAAGTCGGCATAGTGCAATAGTATCCATGCCCTTCTTTTTTCCAGCAGCCATATTCATTCTTGGAATGATATTCATTGGTAGAAAAGGCGAGCGATTAATAATCATTGCTACTAGTGTCTTACTTTTTCTCATTCTCAGTATCGTTTTAGCAATGTTCAACCCCGCGCGTGCATCAAGCTTCGATTCGCGCATCAAGGAGACGTCCGCGGGCATGGGCATTTCGGTGGTAAAATAGCCCCCTTGCGCTCTTTTGTGAGGCGTGATATATTAGGCATACAAATCGTTACTTAGATAGAGGCCTCCGGGCCTTTTAAAAATCTCAAAATACTATGTTTACCCGATTTTCGAACTATATAAAGGAAACTCGCCAAGAACTCTATAAGGTTAACTGGCCTACCCGCGCGCAGGCGATTCAGTCGACCTTGATTGTCATTTTCGTCTCGATTGGTGTCGCGCTCTTTTTAGGAGCATTTGATTATATCTTCGCAGCACTTTTGCGAACAATTATTTTTTAATCTTTTAGTTTACTATTATGCCAAAACAAACCTCAGAATTTGGCAGGAACTGGTACGCGGTACATACCTATTCAGGGTATGAAGACGCGGTAGCGCGCAATCTCCGCCAGCGCGTGGAAACCATGGGCATGGAAGACAAAATCTTTGCCGTCATTGTGCCGACCGAAAAGCGCATCATGATCAAGGGTGGCAAGCGCAAGACTATTGAGGAAAAAATTTACCCCGGGTATGTATTGATCGATATGATCGTGACTGACGACTCATGGTATGTCGTACGCAACACGCCTCGTGTGACTGGTTTCGTAGGTGCGGGCGTAGTACCATCACCACTCGATCAGTCAGAAGTTGATATGTTGCTCTCGCGCATGGGTGAGGCCGAACCTCGCCACAAGATCAACATTGTACGGGGCGACCATGTACGGATCACTGACGGGCCATTTAAAGAAATGGAGGGTCGCGTCGAAGAAGTTGATGAAGAACGAGGCAAGATAAAAGTGCTCATAGCGCTTTTTGGCCGCGAAACGCCCGTAGAGATCGACCCGTTGCAGACCAAGAAATTATAAGGTAGACTTGTCCCACAAACGACTATGGCAAAAGAAGTAAAAATAAAAATAAAGCTCCAGATTCCGGCAGCCAAGGCTACTCCAGCGCCACCGGTCGGAACCGCACTCGGGCCCCATGGTATCAACCTTGGTGATTTTGTCTCGCGTTTCAATTCAGGTACCGCTGACCGCGCAGGCGAGATTGTACCCGTTGAGGTGACTATTTTCACTGACCGTTCTTTTGAGATGGTGTTCAAAACTGCGCCCGCCTCCGACATGCTCCGCAAAGCGGCAGGCGTTGAGAAAGGTTCAGGCCAACCATTGCAAACAAAAGTAGGCACCGTATCAGACACGCAACTCACCGAAATCGCCCAGAAAAAAATGGAGGATCTCAACGCAAACGATGTAGACGCAGCAAAGAAAATTGTCGCCGGTACCGCTCGCTCAATGGGTATTGAGATTAAGAAATAATTTATTTATACCGGATTTTCCCTTGTAAAATAGTCTCGCGCGCGAGACTATTTTGCTATGGGTAAGCTGATTGTATTTGAAGGAGGTGAATTTGTTGGAAAATCTACCCAGGTGAAGCTGCTTGCCAAGCGGCTCGAAGTCCTTGGTAAACAGGTTATAGTTACCCGTGAGCCAGGGGGAACTCCAGAGGGTATGGCATTACGCAAAAAACTTCTTGCCGGAGGTCTTTTACCAAAAGAAGAGCTTAACTGTTTTCTTGAGGGGCGACGGTTGCATGTCAATCAAGTGATATTGCCAGAGCTTGCGCAAGATTCATATATATTGTGCGATAGATTTTCAGGGTCAACCTACGTATATCAACATATTGGGCGAGGATTACCTCTAGATGGAATTCGTACTCTTGATGCAGAGGCGCGCAAGGGCGTAATTCCCGACGTTGAGATACTGCTTGATATGGATCCTCAGGTGGCATTTGTAAGGCATGAAACGCGCAAAGAAGAGCTGACGACTTTTGAAAAAGAAAATTTAGACTTTCATAAGAAAATTCGCCAAGGATACTTAAATCTTTTTCCTTTTCCGTTCGTGCGAGAGATTATTCGTGCCGACCAAACTATTGAACAGGTTTCCAAAGATATCTGGACTGCGCTTGAAAAGCGAAATATTTTTACATAGGATGACAAAGAGTATGAGCATAAACCAGGGCGCCTTATCTTCACAAATGATTCATGATCTTATAACAAAAGGTCATATCGTGCATGCCAATATAAAAAACATTCAGCCAGCGAGTCTTGATTTAACTTTGAGCGAAGAAGTGTATCGAGTTGACGCACTTTTTCTTCCTAAGGATGATGAGAAAGTGCGCGAAGCGATGACAAAGGTAAACCCTATACGATTTGCACGCGATGGTGTGTATGAGGTCGGTGTACCATATCTTGCACGTCTTAATGAAACTCTAAATTTACCAAGCGAAATATATGCGTACGCAAACCCAAAAAGCACTACGGGTCGCAATGATGTCAAAGTATCTTTGATCGTAGATGGTATTTCACGATTTGATTCTGCCGGCAAGCGCGGTTTTGTAGGAGAGCTCTGGGCCTTTATCGAGCCCAAATCATTTCGCGTGCAATTGCCGGTAAATGAAACTCTTGTACAGATGCGCTTTTTTAGTAAGGATACTCGTATCAGTGAAGAAGAACTCCCTTCTTTTTACGATCAACACAAGATTTTATTTGATAGCAGTAGTCGATATATTCCATATGATGCGCTCAAAATTTCTGATCGAGATGGGGGAGTGATTCTGACAGTTAACTTAAAAAATGACATTGTGGGTTATGTATGCCACGGATCCCATTCCGTTTTGGATTTTGCAAAACGAAATCATTACGACCCGGCAGATTTTTTTGAGCCCATCGTCAGGCCTTCTAAGGGAATGTTGTTTTTGCGCAAAGGTAGTTTTTATATCTTGTATACTGATGAATACGTGCGCGTTCCTACAAATTTTGCTTGCGAAATGGCGCCTGTCGACATAAGAAATGGTGAATTTCGTTCACACTATGCAGGCTTTATTGACCCAGGATGGGGGTACGGTGAGCGCGGTGATGTGAAGGGCAAGCCCCTTGTTTTAGAAGTACGGCCTTTTGATGACAATATTATGATTTATCACGGTCAGCCGATTTGTAAGTTGGTATTTGAGCGTATGAGCGAAGTGCCTCATGTCATTTACGGCGCAGGATCCGGTTCTCATTATTTTTCCCAAGAAGGTCCGCGTTTGAGTAAACATTTTAAAATATCATGATTTCAGAGGATAAAATTTTTCAGCCGGACAAATATAAGGTGTATTTGGGAGAAGGGCGAACAGTAGGTTTTTGTACTATATGGAATGAGCCAGAAGCAACTATTGGGCGTAACGCAAAATTACTTGAAACTTCAGCTATTGTCGGCACACTTTATAGTCGCCAGGGCGTTAACGCCATCATGCGCAATTTGGCGCTCAATCCTCAAATAAGACGATTATATCTATGGGGTTACGGGACGCTCTCAAATACGCCGTTTGGTCTTGCCGGTAAAGAGATACTCGAAGCTCTTTGGCATGGAGGCATCGATGAAGATCATGTAGTTCGGGGAACTAAATTTAAACTCGATAGTGAGATTCCATGTGAAGTAGTCGAATCTATCCGCGAAAATGTAGAGTTGCTTGATGTAAGCTCTTTTACATTTGATGAGGCACTCAAACAGATTCGTGACGATACCAATGCAAAACCATATATGGATTCCCAAAAGTTTCCCGACCCTGTCTTAGAAGTCGTAGAAAGCTTTCCATCAGAACGGGTGGGTTGGCTTGTGCGTGCGCCAAAAATTATTCAAGCGTGGAGCCGTGTCGTCGAGCGTATTATGCGATATGGTACTATTAAGGGTACGCAGTATGGCATGCAGCAACGTGAGCTTATTGGTGTGACCTGGGTTATTTCTGGTGAGGATCCTTTTCATCCATTCATGGAGGTAGATTGGCCTGAAGATTTACGCAAAACGATTGGGCTTACCGAGGAAGCAATTGAAAAATATCATTCCGTATTTCTTTCCAAGGAGCTTCCTTCAGGTATCTACTATACATATGGTAATAGACTTATGAATTATACTGTTGAAGGGCATGAACCAATAGATCAAATTCGTGATGTGATTATTAAACAGCTTGCATCTTCTCCCGATTCTCGCCGTGCAGTTGCGACAACAATGATCCCAACTATTGATAAAGACAGTAAGGAACCTCCTTGTATCACACAGGTACAGGCGATCCAGAGCGGAGGGGCGCTTCACTTTTTGGTGACTATACGCAGTCATGATATTTTCAAGGCGGCAATCCCAAATGCATTTGGGCTTCGTATGTTACAGAAAACAGTTTCCGAAGAGCTCGGTTTTACTCTTGGTAATCTGCAGATTACATCACAATCAGCTCACATTTATGAAGCCGATTGGTCAGATGCCAAAAAGCTTGCGGCCTGTGAATGGTGGGAGCGTGCGCCTGATATGGTATTTAAGCCCGAGACGAACGCTGATCCTCGAGGCATGGTAGTGATTAGTGTTGACGGTGATGAAATTATAGCTGTCTGCAAAGGGCCAACAGGCGAAGATCTTCTGACGGTGAGTGGTAAGATAGCAAAAGAGGTGTCTCTTAAAATTGCTCACCTAGATCTTTTGGGTAGGATAGATCATGCCATGGATATTGCTATGGAGCTTCAGAAGGCAGAGATCGCGAAACGCAAAGGTGTGACCTATGTTCAAGATCGACCTCTCATATTATAGTACCCGCTTGCCGATCTCGGGCGCATAGGATATGATAGCGTCATTGTTTTCACTCTAGATCTTTCATGAAAGTAAGATTTCTTGCGCTCGGACTTTTGATAGTTGGCATGCTTGCCGGCTATTTTGTCTATCCACGCTGGGGTATTCCTGAGAGTCTCAATGTACCGTTTCGTCTCGGCCTTGATCTCAAGGGCGGTATTCATCTTATCTATCGTGCAGATCTTTCACAGATTGAATCGGGCCAAAGAGGCGAAGCGCTTGAAGGTCTTCGTGATGTCATCGAACGGCGCGTGAATTTTTTTGGCGTCTCTGAACCCGTGGTACGCACCGAGCGCGCGGTTGATGAAGATAGATTGAGTGTCCAGCTTGCCGGTGTTTTTGATGCGGCGACCGCCATTCAGCTTATCGGCGAGACACCCTATCTTGAATTTAAAAAAATAAATCCCAATGTCTCAACAAGTACGCTCGAGTCAAATCCACTTGCTGGTTGGACTTCTACTGAACTCACGGGACGCTATCTCAAGACTGCCGCGATGGAGTTTGATCCTTTGACGAGCATTCCTTCTATTTCTATTACTTTTGACGATGAGGGTGCAAAACTTTTTGAGAATATTACTGCTGACAATATTGGCAAGCCTATCGCTATTTTTCTCGATGGAGTGCCTATAAGTGCACCTACGGTACAAGCGAAGATTACGGGAGGCAAAGCGCAAATCAGCGGCAATTTTACGCGTGAGGAAGCTTTGATGCTCGCTCGTCGTCTCAATTCAGGCGCGTTGCCGGTGCCGATTACCCTTATCTCGCAAGAGCAGGTAGAGCCAGCTAGAGGCGCAGAATCTCTTTCTCGTAGCTTCTTTGCGGGGCTCATAGGGTTTGGTATTGTGGTACTTTTTATGATCTTTTGGTATCGCTTGCCGGGGTTACTTGCAGTGTTTGCACTCGGCATCTATATCTCACTCTCACTCGCTATTTTCAAACTTATCCCCGTAACCCTTACCAATGCTGGTATTGCAGGCGTTATCTTATCTATTGGTATGGCGGTGGATGCCAATGTGCTCATTTTTGAACGCCTCAAAGAAGAATTGCGTCGAGGCCGCACGCTAGCAACGGCAATCGAGGAAGGCTTTAATCGTGCGTGGACATCGGTACGCGACTCAAACATTTCAAGCCTAATTACTTCGCTTATTCTCTGGTATTTTGGTACTGACGCGGTCAAAGGATTTGCCCTCACGCTCGGACTTGGTATCATCGTCTCGATGTTTACGGCGATTGTGGTCACGCGCACATTCTTGCGTGCCACCCATGGTCGTAAGTATGAGGCAGGTCGTGTGCCGTTCTTATATGGTAGCGGGTTTCGCTTGCACTAAATATTTATGAAAATCATTGCAAACAGAAAAATCTTTTATATCTTCTCGATCATATTGGTCGCGGCATCATTGGGTGCGCTTGTAGCAAAAGGTCTTAATTTTGGTCCCGATTTTACAGGAGATGCGGTACTCGATGGTGTATACGCAAACAGCCGTCCGGCGCTCGACGATATTCGCAAAGGTTTTGATGAGGCGCAGATTGAAGTTATCGCATTTGAGGCGCGTGGGGACAATGGTATTTTCTTGCGTACACGGTTTCTTGACGAAGCAAATCACCAAGAAGTTCTCCGCGTTCTTAAATCAAAAGGTGAGTTTACTGAGCAGGGTTTTGTCTCGCACGGCCCTACCGTCGGCAAACAACTACGCAGAAACGCCATCACCGCCATCATCGTTACTTTGTTAGCTATTGTTTGTTTTATCGCATACGCGTTTCGCCAAGTGTCACGACCCGTATCGAGTTGGATTTACGGTCTTGTTGCCGTTGTAGCGCTCGGGCACGATCTCGCGGTTCCTACGGGTCTCTTTGCCTGGTTCGGTTATCAGATTGATTCACTCTACATCTCGGCGTTGCTTACCGTGCTTGGTTTTTCGGTGCACGATACGATTGTGGTGTTTGATCGTTTGCGCGAGAACTTGCGTAAGTCATCAGGCGGTTCGTTTGCCGACATTGCTGAGCGCAGTTTACGCGAAACTATCGTGCGCTCGATCAATACTTCGATGACCACCATTTTGGCCTTGAGCGCCGTCTATTTCTTCGGTGGAGAAACCACTCAACCCTTTGCTCTCGCACTCATCGTAGGTATTGCGGTCGGTACCTATTCATCGATTTTCATCGCAACCCCACTCCTCGTCACTATTGAGGGATGGAAGAATAAAAAGGGGGGTTGACAAGGTACAAAAGCCACCTATAATAAGGAATATCAAGGTAAAAGGGCTAGAGTTATCCACAGGGATGAGTTCATGATATGAGTGGATACTAAGTCCCGCTGATTATCCATTAAAAATCGTGGTTATCCACTTATAACGCGCGACACACAGGCGAAAAGCCCCAAAAAATGAGGGAAAGGGGTTTTTGTTGTCTTGTGCGCATTTTTAATAGCAAAAAGCTTATATGCATATGCAAAAAAAGTATTTTTCGCGCTACAAAGAGCCCCTAGCCCCCCTTCCGTATCTCGCGGAGGCTCAAGTCAAGTCGTATAAATGGTTTTTGGATAAAGGTTTGCGCGAACTACTCGATGAGTTCTCGCCACTTGAAGATACAACGGGCAAGCAGCTCAAAATAGAGTTTCTCGACTATACGCTTGAAGAGTCGGCGACTTCTGTTGAGCATGCCAAACGCAACAACCTCACCTACGAGGCACCATTTCGTGTCAAAGTGCGCCTGACCAACGGCAAGACCGGTGAGATCAAAACGCAAGAGATCTTCTTTGCGGATTTTCCGCTTATGACACCGCACGGTACCTTTATCATTAACGGTATTGAGCGTGTTATTGTTTCTCAACTTGCCCGATCATTCGGCGTGTATTTCACCGCGCAGTATTTCCGTGCAAAAAAACGCTTTGGCGCAAAAATTATCCCAGGCCGTGGTGTATGGCTCGAGTTCGAGACTGATGCTGATGGCGTGATGTGGGTAAAGATTGATAGAAAGCGCAAGATTGCCGCTACCTCTATCTTGCGTATTTTCGGTTTTGCGACCGATGACGAGATTCGCGACGCATTTAAAGATGTCGATACTGGCGAGATCTCATCGATCGAGGAAACTCTCAAAAAAGATACTACCAAAACTCCTGATGAGGCATATGTCGAAATCTACAAGCGCATTCGTCCAGGAGAGATGGCGGCTATTGATAATGCCAAGCAGCTTATCGTCTCGATGTTCGCGCCCGCCAGGTACGACCTCCATGTGGTGGGTCGCTACAAGATGAATTTGCGCTTTAAACAGATGGGCGGTGGCGATGAAGATTCGCGTGTGCTCACCAAAAAAGATATGACGCTCATTTTGCGCGAGGTTATCCGTAAAAATAACACGCCCGATGAGATGGAAGACGATATTGACCACCTTGGCCACCGCCGCGTACGCGGCATTGGTGAGATGCTACAAAATCGCCTTCGCATTGGTATGGCTCGTATGGAGCGCAACATTCATGATCGTATCTCGACGCTTGATACTGATATGGTAACGCCCGCGCAGATCATCAACGCGCGTCCGTTTATGTCCGTGCTCAAAGAATTTTTTACTACCAACCAGCTCTCACAGTTCATGGATCAGATCAATGTGCTCTCACAGCTCGAGCACAAACGACGCCTGTCCGCACTTGGGCCCGGAGGTTTGACTCGTGAGCGCGCCGGTTTTGAAGTGCGCGATGTGCATCCTTCACACTATGGCCGCATTTGCCCGATCCAGACGCCGGAAGGTCCAAACATCGGTCTTGTTAGTTATTTGGCGACCTATGCGCGCGTCAATGATTTTGGTTTGATTGAAACTCCGTACCGCAAGGTGACCAAGGGCAACATCTCATCTGAAGTTATTTATATGACTGCATTTGAAGAATCGCAGTATGTTATCGCGCCTGCAGACATCAACTATGAAAAAGATGGCGCGATTGTCGATGAAGAAGTAGAAGCTCGCGTCAAAGGCCAGCCAAAACGCGTGAACCGCGTAGACATCAATTATATTGATGTCATCCCAAATCAAGCATTTAGTATTGCGACGAGCTTGATTCCATTTTTGTCTCACGACGATGCAAACCGCGCCCTTATGGGTTCAAACATGCAGAGGCAAGCCGTACCGTGTATCAAGGCGCAAAATCCCTTGGTAGCAACGGGTATGGAGGCACGAGCAGCAGCTGACTCCGGTCTTTTGGTGCTCGCAGAGGAGGACGGCAAAGTGATCTATGTTGATGCTTCCCGCATTTCGGTACGCACGGGACATCATGACAAAGAGTACGAATTGGTAACTTTTGCTCGCTCAAACCAAGATACTTCTCTTCACCATATGCCGATCGTCAAAGTAGGGGATCGCGTCGTTAAGGGGCAGGTACTTGCTGATAACTCATCGACCAAAGGGGGTGAGCTTGCGTTAGGACAAAACCTTATCGTCGCGTTTCTGTCATGGGGTGGCGCAACTTTTGAAGACGCGATCATCATCTCGGAGCGCTTGGTAAAAGACGATCGTTTTACCTCGATTCATATTGAAGAGTTTACGATAGATGTTCGTGATACCAAACTTGGTGAAGAAATCACCACGCACGATATTCCCAATGTCGGTGAAGAAAAACTCAAAGATCTCGACGAAGACGGCGTGATTCGTGTCGGTGCGGAGGTTCGCACGGGCGATATCCTCGTCGGTAAAATTTCACCAAAAGGTGAATCGGATCTTACGCCAGAAGAGCGCTTGCTCCGTGCCATTTTCGGTGAGAAAGCAAAAGAAGTAAAAGACTCATCACTGCGCCTTCCACACGGCAAACGAGGCCGTATTGTCGGCATCAAAACTTTCTCGCGCGAGAAAGGCGATCGTCTCGAGACTGGTGTTATCAAACGCATTCTTATTGAAGTAGCACAATTACGCAAAATATCAGTGGGCGACAAGCTCGCGGGCCGTCACGGCAACAAAGGCGTTATCTCAAAAGTACTTCCCGAAGAAGACATGCCATACCTTGTCGATGGCCGTCCAGTAGACATTATCCTCAACCCGCTTGGTGTTGCATCTCGTATGAATCTCGGTCAGATTTTGGAGACACACTTGGGTCTTGCCGCACGCAAGCTTGGATATCAGGCAATCTGCCCACCATTTATTTGTCCTACCGAAGATGAAATTAAAGAAGAGCTTGAGAAGGCCGGCATCCCGCGTTCAGGCAAGGTGCCTCTCTTCGACGGTCGCACCGGTGAAAAATTTGAATCCGATGTAATGGTAGGTAATGTCTATGTCTTGAAGCTTAACCATATGGTAGAAGACAAGATCCACATGCGTTCAATCGGGCCTTACTCGCTTATCACCCAGCAACCGCTTGGTGGCAAAGCACAGGGCGGGGGTCAGCGCTTTGGCGAGATGGAAGTATGGGCACTCGAAGGATACGGCGCATCACATACTTT
Source organism: Patescibacteria group bacterium (assembly GCA_038064855.1). Lineage (NCBI taxonomy): Bacteria > Patescibacteria group bacterium. Next base: position 306,266 of record JBBTSE010000007.1, on the reverse strand, counting down.
GCAAGAAATGATCACGATTAAATCCGATGATGTTATTGGACGCGCCGCCATGTATGACGCGATCGTGCGAGGCGAGAAGCTCAAAAATCCGCGCGTACCCGCATCATTCTATGTGTTGGTAAATGAAATGAAGGGTCTCGCGCTCAATGTCATCATTAACGAGCGAGAAGTTGCTCCCGAAGAAGATATGACCGCAGAAGATTCAGAAGAGCGCCCAGCGCGCAAAGGTCGGGAACGCACGGAGCGATACGCCTAATTCTATACATTATATATGAACACAATGGATAAAAACGAACGCAAGGGCAGTAATTTTGAGTCAATCGTACTCAAGCTTGCCTCTCCCCAAGACATACTTGGGTGGTCACATGGCGAAGTTACTAAGCCTGAAACTATCAACTATCGTACCCAGCGTCCCGAACGCGATGGCCTTTTCTGCGAAAAAATATTTGGCCCGACGAAAGATTACGAATGTTACTGCGGTAAATATCGCCGTATTCGTTATAAGGGTATTGTGTGCGATAAATGTGGCGTTGAAGTTACCAAAGCGCAGGTGCGCCGTGAGCGTATGGCTCATATCGAGCTTGCCGCCCCCGTAGCGCATATTTGGTTTGTGCGTTCGGTGCCATCACGCATCGGGCTGTTACTCAATCTCTCGGTAGTAGATCTCGAGCGTATTATTTATTTTGCGGGGTACATTATCACGACTGTCAATGAAACAGCGCGCGAGGAAGTGCTTCGTGACATTGATCGTGAGTTTAAACTCAAATCAAAAAATGCCCCAAACAAAGACGCGCTCAAGCAAGCAACTGACCGCGCGAAGGCAGAGCTTAAAAACTTGGGCGAGCATCTGGTACTCTCTGAGATTGATTATCACCGGTTGTCGCTCAAATATGCGAGCGTTTTTTCAGCAGGTACGGGCGCCGAAACTCTCCGCCAGATTTGCGAGAAGATTGATTTTGGTGAGTGGGTAGCTGAGCTTGAGCTCGAGCTAGTTTCTGCAAGTCCCCTTGCTAAAAAGAAACTTTTAGCGCGTTTGCGTATGATCAAGTCAATGGAACGCGCGCGCATTCGCCCCGAATGGATGTTTTTGACCACTCTTCCAGTTATCCCTCCTGACTTGCGCCCGATGGTGCCTCTCGATGGCGGTAGACATGCGAGCTCTGATGCAAATGATTTGTATCGTCGCGTGATCAACCGTAACAATCGCCTCAAGCGCCTTTTTGAACTTAAAGCTCCCGAAGTTATCACACGCAACGAAAAGCGCATGTTGCAAGAAGCCGTCGACGCGCTTATCGATAACTCGATCAAACGAGGCGTTACTCCCGTCGCATCCCAAGCTCAGCGTCGTCCACTTCGCTCGCTCGCTGACATGCTCAAGGGCAAGCAGGGTCGTTTTCGTCAGAACCTTTTGGGTAAGCGCGTCGACTACTCGGCTCGTTCAGTGATCGTGGTAGGTCCACAACTCAAACTTCACCAGTGCGGTCTTCCAAAGCACATGGCACTCGAGCTTTTTAAACCGTTTGTCATCAACAAAATTATCGAGCGCGAGCTCGCGCACAATATTCGCGGCGCATCTCGTTTGATTGATGAGGCGACGCCAGAAATCTGGGCGATCTTGGAAGAAGTCATTGATGGCAAGTATGTGCTCCTCAACCGTGCACCGACCTTGCACCGTCTCGGTATCCAGGCATTTCAGCCGTTACTCCTCGAAGGTAATGCTATTCAGCTTCACCCACTGGTATGCGCAGCATTCAACGCTGACTTCGACGGTGACCAGATGGCAGTGCATGTACCACTCACCGAAGACGCACAACGCGAAGCTCGTGAGATTATTTCCGCATCACGCAACTTACTCAAACCGGGCTCAGGTGACGCTATCGCTATTCCTACGCAAGATATGGTGCTTGGTTGCTATTGGCTGACGAGTATTAAAGACGGTGCGAAGGGCGAGGGCAAATTGTTCGCATCAAAGAACGAAGCAATTCTTGCCCATGATATGGACGATATTGATCTTCGTGCCAAGGTGCGCGTGTTCTCTCATATGGAGGCAGGAGCAGCACAATACTTGGAAACTTCAGTTGGGCGCATGATCTTCAATATCGCAATCCCGAACGACTTCGGTTTTATCAACGAAAAGCTTGGCAAAAAACAACTTGGTAAATTAATTGGTAAATTGCTCCGTAAATATGGTCAGGCCGCTCTCCCACCTATTCTCGATAAAATCAAAGACATTGGTTTTTCATCGATCACCAAATCCGGCATGAGTTGGGGTATGGACGATTTGCGAGTACCTCCCGAGAAGGACGCGATTGTTAAGGCTGCAAACAAAGAAGTTGAAGTGATCGCTGAACAATATGCTAATGGTCTTCTGACCGAAGAAGAACGCTACAAAAAGGTTATTGAAGTATGGTCGCGTGTGAAGCACGAGGTTTCGCAATTTATTCCACAGGCGGTTGAGCCCAACGGCTCGGTGTTCTCCATGGTTGACGCGGGCGCTCGTGGTTCGTGGGACTCAGTCAGTCAGATGGCCGGTATGAAGGGCCTTTTGCGAAACCCATCAGGGCGCATCATCGAGCTCCCCGTACTCTCAAACTATAAAGAAGGATTCTCTGCTCTCGAATACTTTATCTCTACTCACGGTGCGCGTAAGGGTACCGCCGATACCGCGCTTAAGACTGCGGTCGCAGGATATCTTACGCGTCGTCTCGTCGATGTATCGCAAGATATTATTATTGCCGAATCGGATTGTGGCACCGAAGAGGGTATTACGGTTATCAAAGAAGACCTCAAAGAAATTGGCGCATCGTTTGCCCAGCGCATTTTCGGCCGCACACTCACGGTTGATATTAAACATCCTGAAACCAAAAAAGCACTTTTCAAGAAAGGACATCTTATCACGGTTGAAGAGGCAGAAATGATCGAAGGTCTTGATGTACCATCAGCCACATTTCGCTCTCCAATTACCTGCAGCATATTGCGCGGCATGTGCCAGACTTGCTACGGCTATGATCTTGGTTTAAATACCCCCGTGCGTATGGGCGAGGCAGTCGGTATTGTGGCGGCCCAAGCTATCGGTGAGCCGGGTACCCAGCTGACTATGCGTACCTTCCACCTCGGTGGTGTGGCCGGCGCGTCAGGTGACATTACGCTGGGTCTTCCTCGTGTAGAAGAAGTTTTTGAATCGCGTATACCAAAACACAAGGCGATACTCTCAACTATTGAAGGAACCGTGATGGATATCGTCGAGGAAAACCGCGAGAAAATTATCACAGTTGCTGGTCATGATAAAAAAGGAAAAGAATCAGTCGAGACCTATACCGTACCATTTGGCCGTATTCTCACTGTCAAAAAGGGTTTTGAGGTAAAACCCGGTGATAACCTCTGCGACGGTCCGGCCGATATGCAGGAACTCTACGAGATCGCAGGCAAAGAGCGCATACAACACTATATCCTCAACGAAGTAAGTCGTGTCTACGCACTGCAGGGCGCGACCATCAACGGCAAGCATATCGAGGTTGTCATACGCCAAATGTTCAGCCGCGTGAAAGTCAAAGCCTCAGGATCTACTAATCTTGCGATTGGCGAGATCATCGAGCGTACACTTCTCGAAGAAGAAAATGCAAAAGCGCGTCGAGATGGTGGCGAAGAAGCAGAAGGCACGACGCTCCTCATGGGTATCACGCGTGTAGCACTTACGACCACAAGCTTCTTGTCAGCGGCATCATTTATGGAAACCAGTCGTGTACTCATTCGCGCAGCTCTCGAAGGCCGCGAAGACAAGCTCTTGGGTCTGAAAGAAAACGTCATCATCGGCCGCCTCATTCCAGCAGGTACCGGTTTCAAACAGAAAGAAGAGTTCTAGTAAGTTTTTCGTTGCCACACGGCAAAAAACCTCTATACTAGAGTGGTGGCAAAGAAAAAACCCCGTAAAGAAAACTCCAAGAAAGACCGTGAGCCGCTCCTAGCTCCCGAGACACGAGATAGCATTGTTGCGATCGTTGCCTTAGTTGCCGCCGTTCTCTCGATTATGGCGTGGATTGGGGTGGCAGGGCGTGTAGGTGAATGGGCCTATGCGCTCTTTTCGCTCTTGCTTGGTCGCGGATATTTTTTATTGCCGGTAGCACTTTCACTCATAGCGGCAGCGCTTTTATTCTCACTCAAGCAAAAATTTGTCAGCTTGCCGCTTATCGGCGCAGGTCTCTTTTTGGTATCAAGCTTGGCTTTGGCTGACATTGGATTTGGTGAGCGCACGGGGGGTCTGATAGGCGCGTATGCGGCCAAACCCATGCTTTATTTTTTTGATTCATTTGCGAGCGGTGTTATTTTTGTCTCGCTCATTCTGATATCTATGCTCATCACATTCAACGCGTCACTTAGGCGTATGCCAAGAATGTTGCAAGGAAATGAGGAAGATGAAGAAAACGCGCCGATCAAGATGATTGCCCCCATCCTTGCCACGCCCTCATTTACTGATGACGAGCCGATAATGGCTGCATCTGAGCCGGTCCGCGAGGTAAAAAAAGATGATCGTAAAAATGTCTCCCCCGAGATTATGAAAGAGCTCAAGCGCAAGGCGGCTGATTATGTATTGCCACCACTCAATCTTTTAGATAATGATCGTGGCAAGCCATCACCAGGTGACATTAAGGCAAATAGCAATATCATCGCGCGTACACTCCAAGATTTTGGTATTCCCGTTGAGATGGGTGAGGTGAGTGTTGGCCCATCAGTCACACAGTACACGCTCAAGCCTGCGCAGGGCATGAAACTTGCCCGCATCATAGGACTTCAAAACGATCTCGCACTCGCGCTTGCCGCACATCCCATTCGCATCGAGGCGCCGATACCGGGTAAATCATTTGTCGGTATTGAGATTCCGAACCGTACGATCTCATTGGTAGGTTTGCGAAGTCTTCTTGAAAGAGAAGAATATCAGCGTGGTGGTCCGCTGACCTTTTCGCTCGGTAAAAATGTAGCAGGCGAGGCGACCTATGCGGACTTAGCAAAGATGCCACACATGCTTATCGCGGGATCCACGGGATCCGGTAAGTCAGTTGCCATCCATTCGGTGCTCATGAGTCTTTTATATAAAAATACCCCACTCTCGCTTCGTCTTTTGATGATTGACCCAAAGCGCGTAGAGCTCGCGCACTATCAAGATTTGCCGCATCTCCTTACGCCTGTTATTACCGAATCAAAAGAATCAATATCCGCGCTTCGCTGGGCAGTACGCGAGATGGAGGAGCGCTATAAAATCCTACAGATGGCAAAGGCTCGCGATATTGTTTCATATAACTCAACGGGCTCGCATGAGTTCATGCCCTATATCGTCATTGTTATCGATGAGCTTGCGGATTTGATGGCGTCATTTGGTAGGGAAGTTGAGGCGTCAATCGTGCGTATCGCGCAGATGGCACGCGCGGTTGGCATTCATTTGATCATCGCCACCCAGCGTCCATCGGTCGAGGTTATCACAGGACTCATCAAGGCAAACATCACAAGCCGTATGGCGTTTCAGGTCGCCTCACAGATCGACTCGCGTACGATTATCGATATGGCGGGTGCTGAAAAACTTTTGGGTAATGGCGACATGCTCTTTCTGTCAGGGGACGCGGGCAAGCCAAAGCGCGTACAAGGAGCGTTTGTCTCTGATGGTGAGGTAAAGAAAGTGACGGCATTTATCCATACTCAAGAAAACGAGCCCGCGTACAATGAAGAAATCCTTAATGCAAAAGCACAGGCAAACGGTCGCAGCGGCGATGGTGACGACGAAGATGATCCACTCTACGAAGAAGCATACGCGGTAGTCATGGATACCGGCAAAGCATCGACGACGCTCTTACAACGCCACTTGCGTGTTGGTTACGCACGCGCCGCGCGCATCATTGATTTACTCGAAAAGCGCGGTGTCGTAGGGCCGGGTGATGGCGCCAAGGCGCGCGAGATTTTGGCTAGCAGAAATACTGAGGATGGGCGCTATGTCTCTTAATATTCGTCAGCCCGATTATCTTTTTCGGGATGGAGTATCACGCTATCCTTTACGCCACAAGAGCGCGGCAGTCATGATCGCTTTTTTTATAGGCATTTTAGGTGTCGGATATATTCTTTTTCACTCGTCAACATTTTTTTCAGTGCCAGATTTATATGTTTTAGAACCCGCTGATGGCGCTTTGGTACGCGCAGATTCGGTGGCGATAGCGGGCGAGACTGATCCAAAATCACGCATTGAGGTAAATGGGTATGAAGTTTTTAGTGATGATGTCGGCGATTTTCGGCTCGAATTGCCAGTACAGAAAGGGATTCATATCCTTGACATCCGTGTTAAAAATCGTATTGGTCGCGAGGCCAAGGTTGTGCGTCATATAGTCGTCGAGTAGTATGTGGGTATGGTAAAAAAACAAGCAAAACCCGAAGGAGACTCACGATCTGGCGTAGTAGATATGGCAGTTAAGGCGATACAGTCAAAATTTGGCGAAGGATCGCTCATGCGACTCGGCGATGTCACCAAAGTTGCTATTAAGGCAATCCCTACCGGCTCATTTTCTCTCGATTGGGCGCTTGGCGTAGGAGGTGTACCACGAGGGCGTGTCATTGAAATTTTTGGTCCTGAATCATCAGGCAAGACAACACTCTGTTTGCATATTATCCGTGAATCTCAAAAGCAAGGAGGCGTTGCAGCGTTTATTGATGCTGAGCATGCGCTTGATCCTGATTACGCAAAGAAGATCGGCGTCAATCTCAACGAGCTTCTTATCTCGCAACCTGACACCGGTGAACAGGCGCTTGATATTGTCGAAAGTCTAGTGCGTTCGGGCGGTATGAGCGTTATTGTCATTGATTCTGTCGCAGCACTCACACCTAGAGCGGAGATAGAGGGCGATATGGGTCAGCAACATATAGGCTTGCAGGCGCGACTGATGTCGCACGCGCTTCGTAAGCTCACGGCCATTGTTTCTAAAACTGATACTACTGTTATCTTTATCAACCAAATCCGCATGCAGATTGGTATGATGTTTGGTAACCCTGAGACGACGCCAGGTGGCAAAGCACTCAAATTTTACTCATCGGTACGCATTGATGTGCGGCGCATGGCGCAGATCAAAAAAGCTGAAGAAACAATCGGTAATCGTGTAAAGGTTAAGGTGGTAAAAAACAAAGTTGCCGCTCCTTTTCGCGCAGGCGAGTTTGATATCATGTTCAATGAAGGCATCTCATATGAGGCAGATTTGCTCAACCTCGGCGTAAAGCTCGGCGTGGTCAAAAAGAATGGTGCTTCACATACCTTCGGTGATCTTAAGCTCGGGCATGGGTATGACGCCGCGCGTCTGTTTCTAAAAGAAAACAAACAAGAACGCAAAAACCTCGAGAAAGCATTACGCGATAAATTAGAGGAAGAGTAACACAAAAGCCCCCTTGCGGGGGCTTTCCGGTCAGTATTCAATTTTAGTGTTTTCCTTTCCCGGTAGATTCAATCTACTTCATCGAGACTTCAGGCGACCAGCGCTCACGGAGCACTTGGACTTTGGTCTTCTTTAAACCAAACGACTTTGCCTTTTCATATTCCGGAAACCAGATGTCCATTCGGCTTGTGTAGCGCGAATTCATCCGATCCTTCACTACGAAGACTTTGTCTCCGTAAAGATCCGGAAAGCGGAGCTGTGTACCGAAGGGATAGGCGTTTGATGCCACCATGCCCCAGTGTACGGTGTGCCCCGATGCCGCGATAAATGGTGTATCGTCTGTCTCTTCTGGTCGAGACGAGTACCCAGTAACCTCGCAGTCATATTCTTTCTCGATTTGTGGTAGTTCTACTACTACAGCAGGAGGGGGAGGCGGTGGAGGGGGTACAGAGACCACTCCAACTTTCCCCAGGAACGACCCGATAAAGGCCGCAAGGATTGTCATATCCATAAAAGGTATTTATCGCCTTGTGGGCAACAAAAAATCCCTTTGCGAGGGACATAGGCACTCTAGCATATTTGGCAACATTTTGCAATACTATGGGTAATGATGCGTCAAATCGCCATTGATTACATTAAAAAAACACGAGTCTCAGGTTTTTCTGATGCCGTATTACGAAGAGAGCTTGAAAAGTCCGGTTGGCCCGCGAGCGAGATTGATCTTGCGTTTATTGAGTCGCGCGCGACCGATCAAAAGCCAGCAGTAGAGCCGCCACCCGCGCAATCTGCGTCTCGCGCCCAACCACAATGGGAAGAAAAAAATACACAGACAGTTGCGGGACAACCAAAACCAATCGATTTTACCAAATCAAGTTTTGCCCAGCCAGTTTCCCTCGGCGTTCCCACCGGTACGATTACAGCGCCACGCATCACCCAGGTACAAAAAATAACCATTACGCCAGGCAACGAACTTGCCGAACCTACGCATCTCAAAGAGCTGCCCCGTATGGGTACTCCTGATGTCGCAAAGACGATATCGCTTGATACAAAAATTTCTGAACTAAAAAAGCCAACGCCCGAACCACTCATCATGGGTGTATCCGAGTCACAGCTTATCAAGCCACTACCTCGTGCAGAAACAGCTAAGATAGAACAACCAAAGATTGTCACGCCTCAACCTGAAATAAAGCCAGAGTCCACTCTTCCGCCCCGCTTCAAACCAATGCAAGAGGAAGTCGTATCGAATCTTATTGAGGGCGGACTTGCGTCAGCTCGCGTTAGCTCATCGGTCGCTCATTCGCCCGTCTTAGAATCTATCGGTGTACCGCCGCGCACTCGCAGCCACCGTGTACTCGCTGGTGTTCTTGTCACGATCTTTTTCCTTTCCGCATCAGGTGCGGCCGCGGGTTTTTGGTACTATCAGACCGCCTTAAAACCCCAAGCGATCGTTAAGAGTGCCCTTCTTGAGGCGCAGGGCATGAAATCATATACCTATGATGCTGAATTGAAAATGAAAATACGAGAATCCGAGGCGACGCTTGGCAGAGCGGTGCGCCCTTTCATACCTCCGCTCGCGGGCTTTGCGTTGGGCGCTATGACAGCAGGGGATACTGTCTCTGATATTGATATGAACTACTCTTTTACTATGCGTGCCAAGGGGGCGGTTGATATGCATGATTTAGAAAAACCAAAAAGTGAGACAACCTTTACCCTCGGTACCAAAGATTTTATCACGCCCGGTTTTCCAAGCTCCAATACAGAGTTTGAATCAAAACTCGTCGACGATACCTATTATTTTCAGATAACCAAATTACCTTATTTTGATTCTGCTACGGTTGATCCATCTATCCCGCGATTTACCTCTGCCGATATCACCGGTAGATGGGTCTCGATCAATTTTGATACCTTTGAAACTGATTTTAATAATTATGTCAAAGAACTCTCCGAGCTTGAGCCGTCGTTTGTCGGATATCACCTTGATTTCAATGAACGGCAAGACTTGATAACCGAGAAACAAACCAAAGATATCGAAAAACTATGGGAAGAGACGCGGCTTGTTGTCTGGAGTGACGAAATTGTGCGCGAACAGGAAAATGGTACTGATCGATATCGCATCAAGGGGTCATTCGATGAAGATTCCTTCAAGCGTTTTGTCATGCAGGCGATGCGTATGACAGGTGGCCTTACCGGTCAGGAGAATGAGGAAAATCAAAAGAGTACCGAAGAGCTTTTCTCTCAAATCGGCAATGTCGAAGTGAACGCATGGGTTGATAAAAATTCGGGCAAGCTTGTCCGGTTTGTGGTTAGTGCCACAAGCTCCTTGCCCGAAGAAGTTGGTAAAGAGGGGGTCATTGAGTTTAATCTCACGACTGAACTTTCAGATATTGATAAGCCAATTAGTATCGCGGCGCCCGCTGATCATTATGATGTACGGAAATTGCTCGAGAATCTTTTTGCCTATGCGCGCCAAGGTTTCGCCAGCGACAATGCTGATGCCAGAGACGCGCGTCGTCTCTCTGATCTCTCACGCATGCGTACCGCGCTTGAACTTTATAAAAAACGCGAAGGATCGTATCCGGTAAAACTTTCCGAACTTGTTTCCGAATATATGGCGACATTACCTGCCGATCCGCTCACCAAAAAACAATACCGTTATACGCGAAGCGCCAAAGGATATCTTTTGTCTGCAGATATTGAAGACAAGAAAAATCCCATTCTCAAACGAGACGCCAATCCTGCAAATACGCTCTACGATATAGGCCCCGCACTCTAATGAAACGCATTGGTGTGCTGTTAGGTGGGCCGTCTGTCGAGCATGATGTCTCGGTACTCTCGGGGCTCAATGTGATTCGCGCGCTCGAAGGTGCGTATGAAGCAGTGCCTATTTTTATCACGCGCACGGGCGAGTGGCTCTTTGGGGGTCAGCGCCAATGGCTCAGTCCCATCGAAGCGCTCCTACGCGTCGATGGCGTATTCAATGCACTGCATGGTGAATATGGGGAAGATGGTCATGTTCAGCATATTCTCGAACGCGCGCATATACCGTATACGGGAGCGTGCGGGCTTGCGTCAGCTATAGCCATGAATAAAGCCATGGCGCATGATATTTTGGCAAAAGCAGGGCTTCGTATACCGAAAAGCATGGTGATGAGTAAAGACAGCCTTGATCCACGCGCGGTACTCGCGTTTGGTGCGCCACCATGGATCGTAAAGCCGCGATCGCGCGGGTCATCGGTAGGCGTGTCAAAAGTACAGACGCGCGACGGGTTACCCGAGGCATTTGCAAAGGCGCTTGCTGTCGATACGCATTTGATCGTACAAGAATTTATACCAGGTAGAGAGATTACTTGCGGCGTGCTTGAAAATTTTGGTGGAAAGGCGCATGCCGCGCTCGCACCAATCGAGATCATACCTCCGGCAGACGCTCCATTTTTTAACTATCAGGTAAAATACAATGGTAAGACACAAGAAATCTGCCCTGCAGAGTTTTACGGTGCGATGTTGAAAAAGATCCAAGAGACGGCGCTCGTAGCACATCATGCGCTTGGTCTTCGTCACTATTCGCGTACTGATATGATCATCAAAACGCCTGAGTATACGCGCCGCGCCCCCGAACTCTATGTACTCGAAGTAAACACCTTGCCCGGGCTTACCACAGAGTCGCTCTTCCCACGCGCGGCGCGTCATGCAGGACTCGAGTTTCCTGGTCTTGTTCATCATTTGGTAAAATTGAGCGGCGTGGTATAGTGGGTGTATTCCATGAATGAACTTTCTCAAAAAGTAGAATCGTGGGTCGAGCGGGGGGTCATCTCGCTCCGCACGGCTCGCCGCATTTTGCAGGCAGAGGGTATCAATGCCGAGGAGGCGTTGCAGGCGCGTGCAGGCAACCGCGTAGTGACGGTTATCGCTATTTTGGGCGCCGTACTTATCGGTCTCGGCGCGCTTTTGTTTTTTGCTTCAAACTGGCAGGAGATTCCAGTCGTAGGGAAGATAGCTATTATCCTTGCGTCCACGGCGTTTGCGTACGGTGTTGGCTATTGGCTCAAGTACATCAAAGACTACGCAAAGATTGGACAAGCAGTTATTCTTATCGGCGGCATTCTGTATGGCACAGGCCTCTTTTTGGTAGCGCAGCTCTTTCATACCAATGCCAATCCAGCAACTCTCTTTTTGATGTGGGCCGGGGGACTTTTGCCACTCGTACTTCTCCTTGCTGACGAATGGCTCATGGTGCTCTCAACGGTAGTATTTGCCATATGGTCGCTTTCACGCAGTTTCTTTGATGTAGGCTTTTTCAATAATACGCAGCCGATTCCCAATTATCTTTTCATACTTTTACTGGCTGTCATCGTTTTGCCAGTTATCGTGTATTTCCGTTTTCGTGTCGCATATGTATTTGCACTCCTCGCGTTTTTAGGGTGGTTCGGTGTTGCCAATGCCGCGTGGCATTGGAATATCGAAAATCTCAATGAGGCTGTCGTCGTACAGGTCATGCTCAATTATTTCTTTTTAGGCATCGTACTTATGCTCGCAGGGCGTCTTATGCGTGCGTTGCCAAACGGAGAAGATTTCAGTTTTACTACGCGCTTTTTGGGCGGTGCGGCGTTTGCGGTGCCAACCTATATCTTAAGTTGGAATACTATGCTCTTTTTGTGGGATAAACCCTTTGCTCTTACTGGCGTTGCGCTCTATGTTTTTTGGGGGCTGGTGGTGCTGACGGGGGTTTTGCTTGCGGCATTCTTTATGATGCATGGTACGCCAGAGGAGCGTCGTCTTACTCTTCGTGAGGGCGGGTTGCTCGCGGTTTTTGCTGTGTTTGGTTTGGTATTCGCTCTTTTCCCTATAGATGCTGGCCAGTCTGCTCGGCAGGCGCTCATGGGTGGGTTTGGATATGGTGACACTTACTTTCATCCCTATGTGTTGCCGTGGAATGCGGTGCTTCTCGCGTTCAATATTATGTTGATCATTCTCGGATATTTTGAGCGCCGCAGACTTTTTGTAAATCTCGGCCTTCTCTTTTTCTTGGTACATGTTATCTCGCGCTATATTGATTTCTTCGCGCTCGAGATCCCGACTTCTCTTGCCTTTATCGCGGGTGGCTTGCTCCTCTTGGTTCTGGCGGTAGCCCTTGAACGCTTTCGCAGATCACTTATCACAAAAATGAATAGCAGTCCTGCACTATGAGCAACAAAAAACTTTTACTCTTTATCGTCTTTGTCGCTTTGCAACTCGCAGTGATCGGTGGTTTTTTCGCCCAGCGACTCTACACGCTTTCTACCGGTACTCAGGTAGTGTTGCGTACCGTACCCGTTGACCCGCGTGATTTGATTCGCGGTGAATATGTAGCATTGCGCTATGAAATATCGACGATAAGTCAGTATCTTTCAGATGAAAAGTTTTCGGTAGGAGATACAGTCTATGTGACGCTTGAGAAAAATAGTTATGATGATGTTTGGCGCGCGACTGGTGTTTCAAAAAATCAGCCGACTGATTACAGCACGGCCATCAAGGGTAAGGTGACCAGTATCCCCAAGGACACACCGAGAAATGTTTGGGATAGGGGAGTCTCTGGTCTTGGCATTGAGTATGGTATCGAGCGGTACTTTGTGGAGGCAGGTCAAGGTAAAGAGCTCGAACGCCGAGGTCGCCTGAAAGTCTTTGTGAGGGTTGATAGATCTGGTGCGTCAGTTATCGAGCGCGCGGAGCCGACTGATTCGCGTAGCGTTGACGATTGGAGACTCGAAGATGATTTTGAAGACGATGAGACTACTCCTATGATGGATCTTGAATAAGCTTATTGCGTGGGTAGTGGATATAGTTTGCCGATAAGCCAATATATGATACTATCAAAACGCTCCCTCGGGGGCGTTTTTCAAATGGGCCTGTAGCATAGTGGCAGTGCACTCGGTTTGCATCCGAGGTGTCGGAGTTCGATTCTCCGCAGGTCCACAACCGAATCATCATGTTATTATCAAGGCCTCGCCTTGCTGTCGCCACAGAAATATTTTGTCCACAAGGGGCTTTCAAAGTTGCGTTGGGGGAGGTACACTAGATGCATATGAAAAAACTCATTTTTGGGGTTGTCATAAGCCTTTTCGCCATCGCCCCCGTAGCATCTGCAGCAGGGCTCACACAGCAGCAGATTGATGCAATACTTGGTTTACTCCGCTCATTCGGCGCAGATACCACGGTAGTCGCTAATGTCGAGTCAGCATTGACGGGCAAGACGGTACCTGCTGTTCCAGCGGCATGGTGTCATACATTTAACACAAATTTGAGGATCGGTGATCAAGGTGGTGACACGGAAGCGCTCCATAAAATTTTTAATCTAGAAAATATAATTGGGGCAAATCCAATTCATCCGGACAGCGATAATTTCAGAGACACGTTCGGAGAAGACACGGCTTCCGCAGTCGTCGGTTTTCAAGAAAAATACAAAAGCGAGATTCTTACGCCAGTGGGTCTCGCGCATGGCACGGGCTATGTGGGCCCCGCCACACGCAAGAAATTGAATCAGCTGTATGGGTGTGGTATTAAGGTCGTTACTCCACCTATCGCCTGCACACAAGAAGCAAAACTCTGCCCTGATGGTTCCTATGTAAGCCGCACGGGACCTAAGTGTGAGTTTGCCGCGTGTCCCGGTCAAGGTGGCAACCAGCCGCCAGTTATTGGCGAGATAAGCGGTCCGACCGGTCTCGGCGTTGGGGAGACTGGTACGTGGACCATAAAAGCAAGCGATTCCGAAAAGGGCAACCTCGCATATGATGTTTGCTGGGGAGATAACAGTTGCGGTATGCTAGGCGGATTCGGCCAAGCATACGACGGGAGAACACGAGCACAATCTGCTACTTTTCAGCATGCCTATCAAAGTGTTGGAACATATACAGCGACGTTTACTGTTACTGATGATAGTGCGCAAACCGTTCGTTCTTCAATTACAGTAAAAGTTGGTCAGCAAAACAGTTTGCCCTCTATCAAAGTTCTTTCACCGAATGGGGGAGAGCAATACATCCAAAACTCTTCTATAAATTTAGTTTGGTCTCAGAATTACTATGGTGAATATCTCGACGCAATGTTGTATAGTCCCGTAAGTGGCAATGTATATTCAATTAAGGTCAACGGAAGTGACGGGAAAAACAGTTTCTTACTGCCGTCAAATTGGACTAATATCTTACCCGGACAGTATAAAATTACTCTTTGCGACAATAGCAAAGATAGCCCAACTGTTCCCGGAAAGCCGTTATGTGATTCTAGCGACGCGTCGTTTAGTATTGTTGTGGCGCAATAATTAGGCTTGTTTTTCAAACGCTTTGATGATGGGGTCGAGGTCGCCGGCTAGAATCTTTTCTATATTGTGCCACTTTTTGTTGATGCGATGATCCCTGCCGACAGGCAGGGGCGATGCGATCTCGGGGATGTTATTATCAAGGCCTCGCCTTGCTGTCGCTATATAATACACACATCAGCACATGTGCTGCATTTGCCCCTCATGATACACTAAAAATATCATGGAGAGTTTTTATGTATACATCTTGATTGCAGGCTTCGGCGGCGGGGTTGTGCGTGGGCTTGTCGGTTTTATTAAATACCAATTTCAGTTTAAAGACACAAAGTTCAACCTCCCGTATTTTTTGGGAACCATGTTTCTTTCAGGTGTTGTTGGCGTACTCACTGCTATTGCTATACGCGAAGCAGGCATTCCTATACTTGGCGGCATGGTGACTCCTGGCATCGCGTTTATTGTGGGGTATGCTGGCGGCGATTTCATTGAAAATGTCTACAAGATTATTGTCGGCAAGCAGGTTCTCTTCTAGATGTTTTTTGTCTTTGATGTAGGAGGCACGCATACGCGCATTGGCTTTTCGCGCGACGACATGTCTCTTGAGGGCAGTCCTGTCATCACCCAAACACCTTTGCGCTACGAAGACGGTATTGCCCTGTTGGCTGATACCGCAAAAAAATATGCCGCATCAGGTCAGTTCAAAATTGCAGCAGGCGGACTTCCTGGCGTGATCGATCAAGTTCAAGGCGCTTTGGTACGCGCGCCGCATCTTGAAGGTTGGGTAGACAAACCGTTTGTCGCTGACCTTTCTGCGGCACTCGGCGTGAGAGTACTTGTTGAAAATGATGCCGCGCTTGCGGGTCTCGGTGAGGCTGTACGCGGTGCGGGCAAGGGGAATGGCATTGTGGCGTATCTAACCGTAAGTACTGGTGTTGGCGGTGTACGCATTGTAAACGGCAAGATTGATGCTCACCGTATTGGATTTGAACCGGGACATCAAATTATTGCTCATCATGACCAAAGTTATATCACGCTCGAATCGCTTGTATCGGGTTCGGGTATCGAACGGCGATTGGGTAAAAAACCTGAGATGATATCTGATAAAGCAGTGTGGCAAGAGGTTTCAGAAAAATTTGCAATCGGCGTCGCAAACACAATTCTTTTTTGGGCACCTGATATCGTGGTGGTAGGAGGAGCACTCAAAGATAGGTTGTCGCTGACGGTACTGGCTGAACGCTTAGGACAGATTATTTTAGTATTACCAACTCTTCCCAAGATTACTCTTGCATCGCTCGAATCTACAAGCGGACTTTATGGTGCGATCGAGATTGCCCGCACAGAGGCATCAAAAGAGATAAATTAAAAAATGAAAATCCGTATTCGCCGTATTGATAAAAGTTTACCGCTTCCCGTATACCACACGGGCGGGGCGGTTGCGTTTGATCTTGCCTCACGCGAGACGGTGACCATTGAATCACACTCACTCGGATTTGTGCCACTTAATGTAGCCATCCAAATACCCGAGGGTCATATGGTTCTGCTCGCGCCGCGGTCTTCGACTCCCAAGCGCGGTATTTTTTTTGCAAACAGCGTTGGTATTGTTGATCGGGATTTTTGTGGCAACAACGACGAGTATAAAGCTTTTGTCTATAACTATACGGATTTGCCGGTGACCATCGAGCGTGGTGAACGTATCGCACAGGGTATCGTGCTCAAAGCTGATGCTATAGAATTCGAAGAAGTTGATGATCTCGGTGCGCCCGACAGGGGCGGGTTCGGTACCACGGGACTCTAGTCCATTGACTTTTAGTAGGTTTCATCTAAAACTAAAAAGACTAGGAATCTAAAAACTATGAATAAATTTCTTATAGGAATTGTCATTGTAGTACTTATTGGTATTGGTGGTTTTGTCGTATTGACTGGTAACGCTCCCGAACAGTCAAAGACCGATGACAAAGTAGCTATGGAAGCAAAGAAAGAAGTGGAAGAAGAGACGGAAAAAGTAATGGTCAAAGAGACTGTCATCAAAATTACTAAAGACGGTTTTATGCCAAAGGATATAGTTATCGAGGCAGGTGAAGCTGTTCGCTTTCAAAACGAGAGTGGTGCGGCAAGCTGGCCTGCGTCAGCCATGCACCCGACCCATACGGTGTATCCAGGGTCTGATATCAAAAAATGTAACACTGTCGATGAACCAAAACTTTTTGACGCATGTCGTGATCTTGCCGATGGCGAGTCATGGTCATTTGTGTTCACCGAAAAGGGCGCATGGAAGTATCATGATCATGTGGTATCGGGCCGATTCGGTGGCATCGCGGTTGAATAGTATTATATAGCGGTTCCTCCAAAAACCCTCTGGCAAGCAGAGGGTTTTTGAGTATAATAAAGAAATGCTCGATATCAAGTTCATCCGTGAAAATCCAAGTCTTTTGCGAGATGCTGCTCGCAAAAAGCATATTCCGTTTGATGTCGAAAAGCTCCTTGAAGCTGATCGAGTCAGGCGCGAACGCCAAGTCGAGGTAGATGCGTTGCGCACCCAGCTCAATGCGACATCCGAGGAGATCGGTCGCATGCAAGACGCGGAGGCAAAAAAGCGTCTCATTGAGGCAATGCGTGAGCTCAAAAAAGAGTTAGGCGACAAAGAAAAGTTTTTTACTGATGCTACCGCTGAATTTGAATTTTTGATGTATCAGGCGCCCAATATTCCCGATCCATCGGTACCGGATGGTGCCTCTGATGCTGATAATCGTGAGATCAAGCGATGGGGTCAGGTGCCAGAGTTTTCTTTTGTGCCAAAAGATCATATTACTATTTTGCGTGATTTGGATCTCGCTGATTTTGACAACGGTATCAAGGTAGCGGGTTTCCGTGGGTACTTTCTCAAGCGTGAAGCGGTACTACTCGAAATCGCGCTCTGGCAGTTTGCGATGCGCGAACTCTCCGGCAAAGGATATGTGCCGATCAACGCGCCGTCACTTGTGCGCGAAGAAAATTTTATCGGCACTGGTTATTTTCCGCAAGGCAAAGAAGATGTATATCAAACACAAGACGGTACCTATCTGGTGGGCACGGCCGAGGTCTCTGTCATGGGCATGCTACAAAATGAAATTCTTACCGAAGATGAGTTGCCTAAAAAATTTGTAGCGCTCTCACCTTGTTTTCGTAGGGAGGCAGGAAGTCATGGCAAGGATACCAAGGGACTTTATCGTGTGCACGAGTTTCGTAAAGTAGAACAGGTGATTGTGTGCAAGGCTGACCACATGGAATCAGTGCGCCTCCACGAAGAGGTGCTCGCAAACTCTGAAGACCTTTTGCAAAAGCTCGGACTCCATTATCGGGTAGTGCTCAATTGCGGTGCCGATACTGGTTTGGGACAAGTGAAAAAATATGACATCGAGACATGGATACCATCACAGGAAAGATTTGGCGAGACACATTCAGCATCGTACTTCCATGATTTTCAAACACGCCGTCTCAATCTCAAATACCGTGACGCTGACGGTACTACTCGTTTTGCGCACTCACTCAACAATACAGCGGTAGCTACACCGCGCATTCTTATTAGCTTGCTCGAACAAAACCAACAAGCTGACGGATCGATCCGCATACCCGAAGTACTCCAACCGTATATTGGTACCGATGTCATCAGGCGCTGATGGCCACCATCAAAAAAAACTATATTGAATCGCAGAAAAAAAGGCGGCAGCGGGCGCGCACGCGTCGTCTTACTATCACCGTGATTACAAGCGCCGTGTGTCTGGTGGGTACGGGTGCGTATTTAGCCTCGAGCCGTTTCCATATCGTTGATATTTCTCTCGAAGGAGTTGTGCGCGCATCGCGCGAAGATGTAGATCTCTATCTTGCTGAATGGCTCACGCAAAAAAAATGGGGCATTTTGCCCGTCCGCTCGTATTGGATGTTATCGCGCGGAGATTTGGCATCGGGTCTCGCGTCTGCGTTTCCTACGATTGAACACGCCAATGTTACGACTAATTTTCCTCACGCGCTCAAAGTGAGTGTCAAAGAGTACGCTGGTTGGGGTGTGTTGTGCCGTACGAACGAGGAGGGATGTTTTTGGATTGACCGAGCGGGCGTTGCATTTGAACCCGCGCCTGCAGGGTTTTCAGGTGCTATCGTGCCCAAGATCACCGATGAGCGTGAGCGGACGGTAACCCTCCGAGAGCAGCAGCTATCAGGTGAGATGATGCGGCTTATCACTTTTTTCAATGAAAAAGCGCCTTCCGATACACGCATTCAAAGTGTTGAGTTCACTATAGCGCGTACCGATGAGACGATCAGAGTTAAGACACGCGCCGGGTGGGAGCTTTTGGTGCTTGGAAAAGCCGACCCCGAATATATATGGAAAAATTTGGAGACAGCACTCGCAGGCGAGATCAAAGGCGGCATCGGGCGCCTCGAATATATCGATCTTCGCTTCGGCAACAAGATTTTTTATAAGTATCGCGAATAGCGCTCTACGGCATTCGGTAGAGGAAGATTGAGGTGCCGGCACGATCGAAGGGTTTAAGGTCACGAAGCCATGGGTAAGCGTCTCGCGCCGGACCCGGATCAAAACCATCAGTTGGGCGCGCCCATTTGCCAGCGAGTTCGTTGATTGAGATAGCAAAAACGGATCCCGATGGCGGCGCGCCAAAGCTTGAATACCACGGCGCAAATTGATTGTCGAGCCAGTAGCGTTGCGCGGCATCACCCGCCGCCGAGCCACCAAAATAGTGGAGATGAATTTTTTCATCGGGATGTTGTCGCGCGAAATCGCGTAGCCGTTTGAGGTCTTGGCCCCAATCATAGTTTGAATCAGTAGCATAATACCAACCGTTTTGCGTGCCGCCCGCGAGTTCATTGTAGTATGACAAATAATGTGGCCACGAGCCTATCATTGCTCCGCCCATCCAGACGAGCATGAGTGTTACAAAGAGTATTTTTGGTAGCGGCTTTACTAATATCTGATAGATGAGCGAAAGTTTATTTTTTGCGATCACGGTACCCGGTACAATCCAGAGTGCTAATTGTCGCGCGGTGAGCATATAGATAAAAGGAAAAGTTGGCAGTACATGTCGCACGCCGATATTGAGCGGGTTGACGACCGATGAAGTCCAATAAAATACTATAAAAAAGATGCTCGCAAATACTGCGAAGTGTTTGTGTATCCACGCGCGCATGGCACCAAAAGACTTTGATCGCGCGCGTACGACGCGTATAATCGCGAGCACCAACGCCAAGAGCGAGAGTATATGGAGCGCCAATGTTTCTTTGAGAATGTAGACAGTAGGGAAGTACGACGCCCACCCAGCCGATGAAACATCGCCCCAAAAGTACGCGCTGTTGCCGCCCGCTGTTCGTTGGGTCACCATCATCACGCCCAACAGATACTGCCCGAGCGGCCGTGTCGGTCGGTGTTCGATCAGCCAATAATCAAGCTTGGCAAATGCTTGTGGTCGAAATCCACTCACTAACACCTGTGCGTCGCGCAGCTGGCGCTCTTGTGGGTAATCCCACACATGCCAAAGATAAATCGTCCAGACGACCACAGCTCCTATGGCAAACGCACATCCGATTTTGAAGTAGAGCGCAAGCGCATTTTTGAAAAAATCTTTAACACGCCCGCGATGCGTGACTACGAGCCATGCGCCCGCGAGGATGATATAGATCGGTATTAAAAGAAAAAGAGAAAACTTGAGTGATTGTGTGATACCGAACACGATACCGAGCGTGACGATACGCCATATCGTTGGCGTTTTGACAAACCATACAAATGCCGCAATACCTACAAGAAATCCAAAGCTTGCTGCAATATCAGTAGTCACATAGCGTGAGTGAGCGATGACGGTAGGTGAGAGCGTCCAGAAAAAAGTCGCAAGGAGTGCGGCGATACTACCAAACTGGCGTTCGGTCCACCAAAAAAGAAAGATGCCTGCGAGGAGCGCCAACACCATGATAGGAAAGCGCGCGGCGCGTAGTATCAAATCAGCATCATTGCCAAATGAAAAGATAAACTCGCCACCTTGGTCCCATTGGCCATTGACCATTTGTTCCCATGCGTCGGTGGTCAGTGGAAATTTGAGATCGAGAAAAGCGAGGGGGAGGCCCGCCAAGTCTTTGACGAGCGGGGGATGTTCAGGGTTGAGGCGCATGTCGCGTTGGGTTACATATGAATATCCCGCGCCGATATGTGCCGTCTCATCAAAGATAGCTGATTCATTCCACGAGGAAGTAAACGCTAAGATAAATCCGAGGGCGAGCAATATTCCTGCGATGATACGAGGTTGGGTTTTCATTTATTATTCAAATTGAGGGCGTGCCGGCTCGGCAACAAGTACCGATCCATAGCGCGTAGCGCGCAGAGTGGGGAATCGTGCTCGCGCGGCTTCCAGTACGCGCTCTTCGTTGCCGATAGGTATAATCATACAGTCACGCGTACAGTCAATTTTTTCTATGTCACGCAGCGTATAATAAAAAATATTTCGTGCGCCGGGTGGCTCGGGTAGATAGGTTTCTGATGCAAAAAGAATTGGTTGGAGTGTCATAGGTCGGCCTGTGCGATCGATGGTATCTACCTCATCGGTAATGACATATTTGGGGATATCATCGCGCGAGTTTTTTAGAAATACGCCGATATCATAGAGGTTTCCACCAAATGCCGCGCGCACCTCGGGGCGCGGCGCCCACTCGCGAAAATACATATTATAGGTACGGATACCGCCTAAGAGTAGTATGAGGATAGCGACGAGGCGCGCATAGTCAGGGTGTATCGTGCGTGCTGTCCATCGCCAGAGCGCGTCAAAGCCAATAGCGGCAAAGATGATCACAGGTGGAATCATGATGATGGCGCGAAGCGCGTGTGGCAACCCTTCTGATGAAATAGCGACTGGGAGTAGCATAACCAAAAACCACAAAAAGAGCGCCCAGTATTTTTTACGCCAACTTTCCCAAATACCCGCTGTAAACGCGATAGCGACTGGCCACCAGAGTGATGGAGCGCCTGCAAAATTGTGTCGCCAGTTAAAATCGCCCGCAAAGTACAGCATCTGTATGGTGATGCCCGTATTTTTTATAAATCCAAAGAGCGGATTTTCACTCGAGAATACTGATATTTGTGAGGTGCGGCCAAAGAAGTCTTGTGGCCGCTCCAAAAAATACCAGCCGAGCGGCGCGCCCGCTACAAAGGTAAAGAGTAAAAAAAGCGCGGGTACGCACAAGATACAGTGTGATCGCTCCTCACGCGCACTTTTTATAAAAAGCCACAACGGCGGTATGAGGAGTAGTACCGCGGCGCGATACGCGATATACGAATGAAATCCAAGGCCGAACAAAAGCCCGCCAAGAGCGGATGCGGCGAGCACCAAATCATGCCGTTTTGAATTGCGCTTGGCCCACACCTCATATAAAAGCCCTAACCCTATGGTGAGGAAAAAGGGCGCCATAATCGCGCGAAATCCGATACGCGAAAACATGAGATGCCAAAAGCTCGTAGCCATGAGCGCCCCGCCAATCAGTGCGATACGCGTATCACGCGTATACGCGCGGATAAAAAGATATACGGCGGCGATCGTGAGAATCCCAAAAAGGGCACTCATAAGCCGCAATGCAAAGAATGTGTGGCCAAAGATACTGACCGAGATTGCTTGGAGATTAATAAAAAGTCCCTCGCGCCCGTTGTTTTCAGGATAGAAAAGCTTAAAGTTTCCCGTACCAAGGGCTTCGTGCACATTGTTACCATTCATCGCCTCATCAGGAAAGAGGCCCGGCGGAAACTGCGAGAGTTGCGATAGGCGCAAAAACGCCCCTACCAATAGAATGCCCGCGAGGATTGCCCAACGCTGTTTGAAATTCACCTTTTTATTATACAACGCACCCCCGTGTGTATGCTATACTCAATAAATGGAAGGAGAGATAAAGTTTTCCACTCCCGAAGAAGAAATCCGCTATTTAGAGGGGCGTATTGCCGAGAAAAAGCGTGAGATGGGTCCGCATGACGCGGCCACAGAAGTGCTACGCGAGCATGCTACCTTCGCGCCCGCGCCGTCAACTCTTGTGCCACAGACTACGCCCGTAGCTCCACCCCAAGACGAACTGTCGCGGAGCGTGGCACTTTTAGTTGATCAGGCGATGTCAGGGGGCGTGCTCGACGCGATTGCCCGCGTGCGCGAGACGCATAACCCCTATCTTATCGACGCATTTCATGACGCGCTCGTAGAGCGATTTGCTTCGGGCAATTCATAGTATTATGGATCCGCTTCTCCTCGGTATTATTGCGGCAACAATAGGGCTGGTACTCATCACGGCTCTGCTTTTTTATTTTTTGGTAATGCGTCCACAGCGCGAAGCAGAGGTTTCAGGCGCGCTTGGTATGGTACTCTATGCGGTGCTCATCCCGCACGATGAAAATCCAGCCGCGGGCGAAGCAAAGAAAAAAGAACCCAAAGATATTATGATAGCGATGGAGCAGCTCTACGCCGCGCTCTCGTCGCTCAAGACGAGTGGTATCCATCATATGCGTTTTGGGAGCCCGTCGATTACTTTTGAGGCGGCTCTCCCGCACATTGGCTCTGAGGTCATTTTTTATGTGGCAGTGCCACGCTTTGCGTCACAGTTTTTTGCAAATCAGCTCAGTTCATTTTTCCCATCAGCAAAGGTATCAGAATCAAAAGATTATAATATCTTTCATCCGTCAGGCGTGAGCGCGGGGTCAGTGGCGGTTACCACCAAAAATATGTTACTGTCGCTTCGCACCTACAACGATCTTGGCTTTGATCCGCTCGAGATTATCACGGGCGCGTTTGCCAAACTCAAGACCGAGGGTGATGGCGCCGCTCTCCAAGTAGTCGTGCGCCCCGCGCGCATACCACTTTATCAAAAAGGCAATGAAGTCGCGCGCAAGGTGCGTAGCGGTGTTTCATTTAAAGATGCGCTCGGCGGTTTTGGTAAAGAACTGCAAGACGCGGTTACTAGCGCCGGCTCAAAGCCCAAAGACGAGAAAAAATCAGAGGAAAAACCAAAAGCCGTAGATGAAGATCTCGCAAAACAGATCGAGACCAAGGCCTCGCAATCCGCCTTTGATGTGGTGATTCGCATCATCGCGTCAGCTGCCACTCCCGCCGAGACTACCAATATCATGGCGGGACTTGAGGCGGCCTTTGAACAGTTTAATAATCCGCAGGGCAATCAGCTCGCGTTTCGGCGCATGGGTGCGAAGCCACTCGAAGATCTTTTATATCGTTTTTCATTTCGTCTTTTTGGCGAGTCAGAAAAAATCTATCTTTCATCATCCGAGCTCGCGAGCATCTTTCATTTGCCGTACGCGGGTTTTTCGCAACCCAATATAGCGTATCTCAAGTCGCGCGAGGCGCCGCCACCTCCCAACATGCCTGCTTCAGGTATGTTGCTCGGCGATAGTGTATTTCGAGGCGAGACCCGATCTGTGTATATGGCTGATGATGATCGCAGACGCCATATGTATGTCATCGGGCAGACCGGCACTGGCAAATCAACCTTTCTCAAAGAACTCGCGCGTCAAGATATTTTAGCAGGGCGCGGTGTTTGTTTTATTGATCCGCATGGTTCTGATATCGAGTCACTTCTTGAATCAATCCCGCCCGAGCGCGCTGAAGATGTGATCTACTTTAACCCGGGCGATATCGAGCGACCCATGGGGCTTAACTTTTTGGAGTATGATACGCGCTTCCCCGAGCAAAAATCTCTCATCGTCAACGAACTCTTAGATATTTTCAATAAACTCTATGATATGAAAACCGCGGGTGGTCCGATGTTTGAGCAGTATTTTCGCAACGCCACTATGCTCGTCATGGAAGACCCGCAGTCAGGCAACACGCTCATGGAGGTGAGCCGTGTGCTTGTCGACAAAGAGTTTCGTGATTATAAACTTTCGCGATCTTCAAATATGGTGGTCAATAGTTTTTGGCAAAAAATAGCAGAGAAGGCAGGAGGCGAGTCAAGCTTGGCCAACATGGTGCCGTACATCACCTCCAAGTTCGATACCTTTTTATCCAATGATATTATGCGCCCGATTATCGCGCAGGAAAAAAGCGCTTTTAGTTTTCGTGAGGCGATGGATACCCAAAAGATTTTGCTTATCAATCTTTCAAAAGGACGCTTGGGCGAGCTCAACTCATCATTGTTGGGTCTTATTATCGTAGGGCGTATACTCATTGCCGCGCTCTCGCGCGTAGATATCGCTGACGAATCAGCGCGCAAAGACTTTTTCTGTTATATCGACGAGTTTCAAAATGTCACCACCAAGTCTATCGCCACGATTTTATCAGAGGCACGCAAGTACCGACTCTCGCTCATTGTGGCGCATCAGTTTTTAGGGCAGCTCGAAGACGATATCAAAAAGGCCGTATTTGGCAATGTGGGGAGTATGATCGCGTTTCGGGTAGGATCTGATGACGGCGAGTTCTTAGAAAAGCAGTTTAGTCCCGTGTTTGGCGCACGCGATCTGTTAAACATTGATAACCGAAATGCCTATGTTAAAATGCTCATAGGAGGTCAGACTTCACGCGCGTTCAATATGCAGATGCGCGCACCAGCAAAGGGTGATCCGGCGTTACGCGAACGCGCGGTTGGTATATCGCGCATTACCTACGGCCGACCACGCATCGAGGTGGAGGCAGAAATTAAAAAACGATACATGCATGTTTAAAAAAGATTATCTGTACGCAGCAGTCATAGGCCTTGTTACGGCTTTTTTTGGGCGTTTACTTTTGATTAACAATGAAGTGACGCTTGCGTACGGTGGTTTTTCTTTGCCGCTCTGGTCGTTATTTATCATTTTGCCGATTGCCGAATTTGTTGCTTACATCATCGCGTCAAAACTTTTTTCTCATATTTTGTTTCTCAAGCAGCTGGGGCGCTTTGGCATCGTGGGCCTGATGAATGTATGTGTTGATATTGGTATCGCCACGACTCTGCGCCGTGCGTACGAGATTGATCCCAAGAGCGCGGAGATGTTGCCGATTCTTGTTGTCGCGTCAGCTATTGCTATCATCAATAGTTATTTTTGGCAGCGTATGTGGACTTTTGCTGAGAAAGCGCCACCATCCAGTAAAGAGTTTATCGCTTTTGTAGTCGTTAC
Organism: Patescibacteria group bacterium; assembly: GCA_038064855.1. NCBI lineage: Bacteria > Patescibacteria group bacterium. Next base: position 280,471 of record JBBTSE010000007.1, on the reverse strand, counting down.
TCTTGTCGGGCTTGGTCTCAATACTGTTGTTTCGGTAGCGATTATCCACGGTGTCGGTGCGCTCGATGCGCTCTCAGCAGACAGAATCTTGACGATCTCGAAGATAGCCGCAACCGCCGTCTCACTTTTCTGGAACTTCCTCGGATACAAATTTATTGTCTTCAAAGAATAAATGGGTAAGCTTGTCGTTTGGGTTTTAGCGCTCATCGCCATTGGATATGGCGGGTGGTATTGGTATAGTTTGCAACCAAAATCATTTACCGAGGTTATCGTACAAAATGATACAAACAAAGGCGCGCGGTATCCTGAAGATGTATGCCAGAGCATACTTGATACAGCAAAAAGATCGTCTTCAACTCTGTCATGCGAGATTGCCAATGCAAAACGCGTTGATGGCGATATCACCGATGTCGATATTCAATGCAAGGGCAAAAATAGTGCCGCCGGTTGCTTTATTTGCACTATCGCCTGCAAGTAGGCAAGTGGTCGAGGCCACTATTTCCTGATACGATGCTGGTATGCAAAAGCCCGATCATGTTGTTTTGTATCGCAAGTATCGTCCCCAGCGATTTTCCGATGTCGTAGGTCAAGATCATATTGTAAATGTACTCAAAAACGCTTTGCGCCTTGAGCGTGTTTCCCACGCATATATTTTTTCTGGCACGCGCGGTACGGGCAAGACTACACTCGCGCGCTTGCTCGCCAAAGCTTTCAATTGTGAGAAGCGCGGTAAGGACAGTGAGCCGTGCAATACATGCGATATATGTAAAGATTTTTCTTCGGGCAAAGCCTTTGACTTAGTTGAAATCGACGCGGCATCAAATCGCGGTATTGATGATATCCGTGAGCTCAAAGAGGCGGTGCGTTTTACGCCCATGCGCGCAAAGCGCAAAGTATATATCATCGACGAGGTACATATGCTCACCAAAGATGCGTTTAACGCACTTCTCAAAACTCTTGAAGAACCGCCCGCGCACGCTATGTTTATCATGGCCACGACCGAGCTCGATCGCGTGCCTGATACTATTTTGTCACGCTCGCAAAGTTTTGAATTTCGTCGCATCAGCGAGAGCGTGATACGCGAAGAGCTTATGCGTGTCGCAAAGAGTGAGAAATATAAGATTGATAGCGAGGGTACTGTGATGCTGGCATTTTTAGCAGATGGTTCTATGCGTGATGCAGAGACTATGCTGGGGCAGGTGATGGATGCGTATATTGAGGGCGCTGACAAAGATGCGCTTACCAATCTGTTTGGTCTGCCAAAGATTGGGCAGATCCACGAATTGCTCGATGCCGCACTCAAGCGTGAACCGGTACGAGTACTCGATGCGCTCGGCGGCATACGCAAAGACGGTATTGAGCCCAAGCTTCTCTCGCGCATGTTGGTACACGAAGCGCGTGAGCTTTTTGTATCGGCATATAATCCCAAAGATCTTGAACGCCTACAAAAAGAATTATCAGAAACCCACGCGGCATTTTTCACCTCGCACCATACGCTTCCCAAAAAAGATATCGAGCAGCTCTTGGTAAAACTGCTCGAAGCCCACAACATCGGATTTCGTGGTACTTTTCCCGATCTACCGCTCGAGCTCGCACTCTTGTCACTCTCCGAACAGGAGCCACAAAAAACACTCGAGAAACCGGCATTTCTCAAATAGCTTCTCGTTGCCAGCGAGGCCTTTTTTGGATATGATACATACGCGCCAAAAAAGCGCGTTCCCAAGTAATACTGGGGGATCGTCTAACGGCAGGACATCGCCCTTTGGAGGCGAGTATCATGGTTCGAATCCATGTCCCCCAGCCAACACTTTATGAATCTAAATCTACGAAATCTCTTAACGTTTCTCGATGACCCGAAGAAGGGAGACAACAGACATTCGTCAGCAATCACGGGTGTCATCGGCGAAGACTTGAACGCCGCCGCATTTGCGCACTACATTGGCAGAGACGGGGTGCGAGAAGCGACCGTAAGTGCAGACTCCCCGACACCCGGTACAAGAAGTGGAAAGCGTTTGGACAGATGGATACAAACACGCAACAAGCAGACGGGCGAAAAGATTTTGTACCAATGCGAAATAAAGAACTGGGCGGCATCGGCTATCGGCGGGCACAGGCTCCCAATCGACTGCAGTGAGGAGGAAGTCAAGAAAGCTGTCGCTCACTATTGGAAGGGTCAACTGAAAACATTTCAGTCTGCTGTACATCCAAATAGTGTCACGAAGGTTTTCACTGCCATGAGACTTCCAGAACAATACGCCGAGTCTAAGGTGCAACCATTAGTGATTTACTGGATGCCGATGTCCAATTCCACAGACGCCAATCCGGAGCCATTTTTCCAAGTACCTACACATGACTTGGGGTTGCCCGATACGTTTGTCCGAGCACCGTTCGAGACGCTGAATGTCTTCTCAGTTTCGCTGTATTTCCGCAGGCTCTTGAATGGTGGTACAGAGACGCTTGTCTTGGATATGCCGAACGCCGAGAGGCGCGCACAGGTGCTAGATGAGATAGGTAGAGAATAGACACTTTCCGGCCCCTTTTTATAGTGTCCATCGTGTCTATTGAGACCAGACTGAGATGCCTCAATTTGCTACACTGAAAGTACTCAAAGAACCCTTACAAGGTCTCAAGGTGTAGGGTTCACAACCGAGTCAGTCAGCCAAGAAATAAAAAAATGGATAATCTGAATAAAATTCAGGACGATATATTAAGCTATCGTGGGATGTGTGACGCTGAAAATGTTCAGACACTCCAACGCGGTATGAATTTCAGAATGAACCCGAAGTATTCTGTTATTTTAATGTCTCAAAGATCTAGCGCGCCGTATAAAGATAAGATTCATGAAGATGGGATAACGATTGAGTATGAGGGGCACGATGTCTCTAAAAAATCGCATGATCAGAGTCATAATCCGAAAGTAGAAGACCAACGTGAGAAATTGCCCAGCGGAAAGCTTGCTCAAAATGGTTATTTTATAAAAGCTGTCAAAGAATTTAAAGAGGGCGAATCTCTCCCCGAACTTGTTAAGGTGTATGAGAAAGTATTCCCTGGCGTCTGGTCTTTAAAAGGCTTTTTCGACTTAATTGATTGTAAGGTAATCCATGATGGTAGAAGGAATGTATTTCGTTATCTTTTACGGCTTTCTGATCGAAGTGGAGTGGCTAATATAACAAGTGCAATTATTGAGCATACAAGACTAATACCTTCTGAAGTAAAAAGGGAGGTTTGGAAGCGAGATCAAGGTAGGTGTGTTATGTGTGGCGATACCAAAAACTTGCATTTTGACCATGATTTGCCGTTTTCAAAAGGAGGGACGAGTCTATCCACAAAAAATGTACGTTTGCTTTGCATGAAGCATAATTTACAAAAATCAGACAAAATTGAATAGCTAGTTTGAGTATGAAAACTCTTAAGTTTCGAGATTTTAAGGCAAAGATGATTTTGGAGGGAACCAAGACTTCTTCTCTTCGGCTTTTTGATGACAAAAATTTAACAAAGGGCGACGAGCTAGAGCTTACCAATTCTGATACTGGTGAGACATTTGCTCGCGTAGACATAACCGAGGTTATAGAAAAACCGCTTTCCAAAGTAAATGCCGATGACCTCGTAGGCCACGAGCCGTTTAAAGATTACGATGATATGTATCAAACACTTAAAAAATATTATCCAAATATCAGTGACGATACTCCAGCAAAAATTGTTAGATTCAAAATTATAGGATAAAAGTCATCAGAAAGGCCGCGTAGGGCTTGATGGAGAAGTTTACGAGACCGAAAAGGTTAGTCAACTATAGATTTATAGTCCGGCGTGCTACGCTCTGTATATGAAAAATTTCACTGTTATATTTATGGCGCCTGCAGCAACTATGGCGGAGTGGATGAAGAGGCCAGAGGCAGAGCGCAAGGATGAGGAGGCAAAGATGAAAGCAGATTGGGATGCGTGGATGGCGGCACACAAAGATACCGTGCTCAACACTATTGCCTTGGGCAAGACAAAGCGCGTGAGTGCATCGGGCATCGAAGATGTAAAAAACGATATGATGCTTTCTTCGTATGTGCAGGGTGAGTCTGCAGAGGCAGTAGCTGAGCTTTTCAAGAATCATCCGCACTTCACCATTCCTGGCGCCACGATTGAGATAATGGAAGTCCGCCAAATGTAAGGCGTCTCTTTATTGATACTCCAAAATATCGCCCGGCTGACAACTCAGAGCCTTGCAAATCGCATCCAAGGTTGAGAGACGAATCGCTTTTGCTTTGCCATTTTTCAATACAGAGATATTGGCCATCGTGATGCCCACTTTGTCTGCAAGCTCGGTGACGCTCATCTTGCGCTTTGCCAACATCACATCAATGTTAATGATGATTGCCATAGGGTTAAACGGTTAAGTCATTTTCAGACTTTATATCTACAGCGTTTTGTAAAAGTTTTTCAAATACGGCTGCGGCTGTGGCAATGATGATCGAGCCAAATGTAATCATAACACCCATGGCGACACCGCCCGCGATATCATCATTACCGTGGTTGAGTATGATGATCATTTCTTCTATGGCGACAAAACCAATGATGCCCAGCGCGCAATATTTTATGGTTCGCAAACATTTTACCGCTTCTGTCGAGAATGTCTTGTCGTGTCCGATGAGTCCGAGCAACGCAAACGCCTGATATAATGCTACGAAGAAGGGAATAGACCCCATATAGACAAGTATTAAAAAGGGATCATCAAAATATATTTCAGAGAGGGAAGTTGCGTTAGCATTCACACCTTCGAGGTGAGGCTCCCAGAGCAAGAGAGCGAGCGCACCAATGCCGATGAGTACAATAATTATTTGGAGAAATATTGTTGAGCTTTTTTTCATAGCTTTATTTTATATTAGTATATATCGTTTTTCAATATATATTTATTGTTATTTATAACTATATGGTTTGTAGAAAAGTTACATGAGCTCACTCGGTCAAACCCGTCTTTGGTTAGCTAGCTCCATTGATGTTTGATGGGGAGGGGGAGGAATAGTAGTATAAGGACATGCAAATCAAGCGTGTTTTATTTGCCTGCGCGTTACTCTTTCCATTTGTCATACCGTCCGCGTACGCGAAAACTGATTATTTTAAGTATCCCGAAGTGCATAACGATTTTTGTGGGGCAAAAATCGATTATCGTATTTGTAAGTGCGCGCGGCACAATCAGATGTGTAAAGACATCGGCATGGAGCGAAACGCTGCCAGTGACAAGCTTTACGCGGCATTTGATGAATATGTAAAGGGCCAAAAAGAAATGTTTGGCAGGAGCTGCATGGCTAGCGGCGGTATTTATTCTGTATTAAATGCAGAGTGTGGGTATTGCGAGGCAAATGAAGTACGGAGTGAAGGCGTGTGTAAAAACCCAAAAGATGTTCGATCAATCGAGGAAATATATAATCTTCCAAAAGTTGAAACAGTCGGCGGTACCCAGATCGTGGGGTATGTGGTACTCGGCGAAGGCGAATTTTTTCTCTACTCACCAGGGCGCGGCAAGTGGACGGGCCCCATATCAGGGGGCGGGCTACAGATTTTTGAGGGCGATGTATTGTATACAACCATCAAGGGGCGCGCCCAGCTCCGCTTTGGCAGTTCCAACTTTTATCTTCTTGAGCGCTCCACCTTGCGCATGCCATCACCCCAGCAAGAGCGTACGCTTCTCGAGCGCGGTACGCTTTTTATATGGAGCGCACTCAAGCGCTTGGTGACCAATGACATGCTGGAAATTGAGGAAGGAGGTGCGCATTCTATCACCGGCAGAAAGGGGACGACATTTATGATCACCTCAGAAGATGGCAAAGCACAGTACGCGGTACAGGAAGGCGCGATCGATGTATGGCTCAAAGATAGCCCACAAAAGAAAAAGGTAATCACCACGGGTACCGCAGCAGTGGCGAGTGCCTCAGGTATCGCCGAGGCACCCTACGAGTGGGATGCTCTTTTGCAAAAGCACGGTCTTGAAGCGGGCGATTTTTCAGAGCCGCCCAAGATTACTCCATTTGCGTTCATTGACCCCGACGCTGTAAATCCGACCGAGGTAGCATATACGGGAGATCTCGTTGGCGACTACAAAAGCTCTCGCGGCGGCTCTTGGGGTGCTGTTATGACCTATGGTGGTATCGCGGTGGTACTCGTTGTCGGATTCTTTTTTGTACGCCGCCTTATGCGAAAACGCGTCAGCGAGGTTTGATGGGGAAAATACCAATTGATCTTCGTCGCGTACTTGTCAGTACGCCAAAAGCAAAGGTTATTTGGGAGGGTCTCACACCAGACGCGCGTAGAGATTTTGTCCGTTGGATAGACTTAGCTAAAGAATCGGAGGCGCGAGGCGTTCGTATCGCAAAAGTTTGCGTTATGCTTGCAGCCGGAAAACGGCATCCTGTAGTGGAATCCTAGATATACAGATTAAAATATTGCTATAGTATTTATATGGAAATAAACTACACATTGATATTGGGGGCTGCACTGGCGCAGTTCGTGTTGGGTGCGGTATGGTATTCACCTTTGATGTTCGGCAAATGGTGGATGCAAATCATGGGGGCTGATCGCCTATCAAAAGAAGAGTTACAGAAGATGCAAAAAGAGATGGCACCGTTTTATGGTCTTCAGTTTTTATTGACAGTCATTTTCACTTTTGTATTGGCCATGTTTGTTCACTACTTACAAATGGCCAATGTAGGCTTTCATGCGTATGGCGTTGCCGGATGGATATGGTTCGGTTTTATAGCGCCTACACAGATAGCTGGAGTTGTGTGGGCAAATACCAAAAAGCAGTTTTGGGCAAAACAAATCTTCGTGATGATTACCTATCAATTGGTGGGCTTGATGCTGGCTGCGTTTATCTTATCAATGTAAATTTCTGATCATCTCATTCGTGATGGGTGATGCCATCACCGTAAAGATTTATAAAAGCGCGCGCGCAAAGCGCATGCGTATCTCAGTACACCGAGATGGATCGGTGAGAGCTACCCAACCGGCGCGGCTCGCTACTCGTCACTTTCTTACGTTTCTCGAGAGCAATATTGCATGGGTTACAGAACGGTTGCGTTATGTAGGTACATTACCTCCCGTCACGCAACCGATACAACACTCTAGGGTAGAAAAAATCCGCTTATCTTTGGAGGCAAAAGCGCTTGCTACACGGAGATTGCAACACTTCAACCAATCGTATGGTTTTGCGTACAATAAAATAGTTATTCGCAATCAAAAAACAAAGTGGGGGAGCTGTTCGGCAAAAGGTAATCTCAATTTTAACTATCGCATTGTACTATTGCCCGCAGAGTTGGCTGATTATATTATCGTGCATGAGCTCTGTCATCTCGGAGAGCTCAATCACTCAAAAAATTTTTGGGCGTTAGTCGCGAAAACATTGCCAAATCACAAAGAATTGAGAAGGGCCGTCAAAAAAGCATGAACTAAAATACTAAAGGAAAAAACAATACATTTCATTTAAATATAATAGCAAATTTTAGGCCGCCCCACTGGTATGAGCGCTGATGACTCGATGGGTTCTGAGTCATTTAAGGGTTATAATAAAGGGGTTGGATTATTCGCTAAATAAAAGTATAAAAAATATGAAGCTATCAAAATTGATGCATGTTGTAAGCGTCGTTGTAGGTTTTGCTGGGGTCATCGCATTTGCAGGCGCGCTCCTTGGCGGTGGCGACGATCAGGTATTTGGGATTACAAAAATCGATGCATTGCTCTGCGCTGGCATTCTTGTTCTAATCGCTGTTTGGGTTCAACTCGCAACGATTCATCATATGATGCTTGAAAAGCGTGGAGAGATTATCTAATCGATGGATCAGGATCGTCACAAGCATCAACACGCCGGCCATGATATGTCCGCGATGTCTCATGCGGATCATGAGGCCGCGATGACCAACCCACAAATGGCAAAACAAATGGAGGTAGATATGCGTCGGCGTTTTTTTGTCGCGCTCGCGCTTACTATTCCTATTGTTTTTTACTCGCCCATGGGAGAGATGCTTTTTCATATTTCCCTGTGGTCACCGATACCAAAGACCCTGCTTCTTTTTTTGTTGACGACTCCAGTCGTGTTTTGGGCGGGATCTATTTTTATTACAGGCACCTACTACTCGCTCCGAGCGAAAAAACTCAATATGTCAGTCTTGATCGCTACCGGTGTGTTGGCGGCGTATCTCGGTAGCATCGCGCTTTCTTTGATCGGGGGAGGTGAAGTGTTTTACGAGGCGGCGGCGATGCTTATCACCTTCGTTCTTTTTGGGCATTGGATGGAGATGAAATCACGCCGTGGTACTTCAGATTCACTACGCGCGCTTTTTGATCTGGTGCCGCCGCAAGCCCGAGTCTTGCGTGACGGTAAAGAAGTTTTGATACCGAGCGCAGAGGTGCTACGGGACGATACGGTGGTGTTAAAGCCGGGGGATAAGGCTCCGGTTGATGGCATTGTTATAGAGGGCGAGACGGCGATCGACGAATCACTTGTCACAGGAGAATCACTACCAGTTTCAAAAAAAATAGGAGACGCGGTGATTGGTGGTTCTATCAACCAAGCCGGTTCGGTACAATTTCGCGCGACAAAAGTTGGCGCAGATACGGTACTTGCTTCTATCATCAAGATGGTAGAAACAGCACAAAATTCCAAAGCGCCCGGGCAGCGTATCGCTGATAAAGCCGCCTCATGGCTTGTAGTGCTCGCGATTGGGTCTGGCATCGCCGCATTTTTTGGCTGGTATGTCTTTGCTGGCGCGCCGTTCGTTGTGGCGCTTACATTTGCTATCTCGGCTATTGTGATTGCTTGTCCAGACGCCCTTGGCCTTGCTACGCCAACAGCAGTCACGGTGGGTACGGGGCTTGGCGCAAAACACAATATTCTTATCAAAGATGCTACAACGCTCGAAGGCGCATCAAAGATAGACGCCATCGTGCTCGATAAAACAGGTACGCTTACCGAAGGCAAGCCAAAGGTGACAGACGTTATCGCGGCCAGTGGGTTTTCTGACAAAGATGTTCTTCGGTTTGCCGCAAGCGTTGAGGCAAAATCAAGCCATCCGCTCTCAATGGCCATTATTGCCGAGGCAAAAAAACACAGCATCGATGTATCTGTGGTGGAAAATTTCCAGTCACTTTCCGGTTTAGGCCTCGAGGCAGTCGTAGATGGCAAAAAAGTTCTTATCGGCACTGAGCGTTTACTGCGCGACAAAGGTGTCGCGTTTGAGAGTATGAGAGGTGAGATCGAGAGCCTCTTAGCAAAGGGGAAGACATTGAGTATCGTAGCTGTTGATGGTGTGGTCGCGGGTATCATTGGTATTTCTGATTCTATTCGCGCATCATCAAAAAAGACCATAACCGAATTAAAAAAACTCGGCATTCAAACCGCCATGATTACCGGAGACAACAAAAAAATAGCAGAAGCAGTAGGGGCGGAGCTCGGCATTGATCGTGTATTTGCCGAAGTGTTGCCAGAAGATAAGGCGAGTTTTATAAAAAAACTTCAAAGTGAAGGAAGATTTGTCGCCATGGTAGGCGACGGCGTCAACGACGCTCCAGCGCTCGCGCAGTCAGATATTGGTATTGCGATTGGCGCTGGTACGGACGTTGCTATAGAGACGGGTAATATTGTCCTCATGAAATCCGATCCATATGATATAGTCGCTGCCATTCGTCTGAGCAAGGCAACGGTACGCAAGATGAAGCAAAATCTTTTTTGGGCAGCAATTTATAATATACTAGCGATTCCGGTGGCTGCTGGAGTGTTTTATACATCGCTCGGTTGGTCACTGCGCCCCGAGATTTCCGCGTTGCTTATGTCGGCCTCATCCATCATAGTTGCTACAAACGCGGTATTATTAAGACGAGTTGAATCAGAGCTTTTAAGCTAAACTTTATAGTATATGAATAAAATCCTTGGCATTGCGTTAGCTGTCGTCGTCGGAGTATTTGTGCTGTATAGCGCCTTATTCAATCAAAGTGCGCGCAATGTACCCTCTACGAATATCTCAGATTTATCGCTAGCAAAACCCGCCACGACTATCGAGCTCAAAGATGGCGACACGTATGACCTGACTGCAAGTTATGTCAAAAAGAATATCGGTGGGCAGGATCAGAAAATGCTCGCATATAATGGCTCCATCCCAGGACCCACCATTCGCGTACCACAGGGGGCGGAGGTGACTATCAATTTTAAAAATAATACTGACTTACCCGCATTATTGCATTCGCACGGTGTACGCATGGACAATGCTTTTGACGGATCGCAATTGCAGCAAAAAGAGATGAATCCAGGAGAATCGTTCTCGTACAAACTCAAGTTCCCTGATGCAGGCGTGTATTGGTATCATCCGCATGCAAAAGAAGTCTATGGTCAGGGGCTCGGGCTGTATGGTGCATTTATCGTCAGTCCTGCCGATTCAAACTACTTTCCCCCTGTAAACCGCGAGATGCCACTTTTTCTTTCCGACTTACCCATTGAAAACGGCGTCATTGAGCTTGATAAAGATACGCCGAGCCATTCTCTCATGGGTCACTATGGCAATATAATGCTTGTCAATGGTGAAGAGATGCCAAATATCGAAGCCAAGGCAGGTGAGGTACTGCGTTTGTATATCGTCAATGCTGCCAACGCGCGCCCTTTCAATGTCGCCATCAAGGGCTTAAAGCTTAAACTTATTGGCGCCGATAGCGGTGCGTACGAGCAAGCATCGTTGGTTGATAGTGTCATGCTTATGCCGTCAGAGCGAGCTATCATTGATGTATTAATTCCGCTTGCAGGAATATACGAGATACAGCACCAAACACCCAAAAAAATATATCCCCTTGGTACTTTGTCAGTAGCCGAAGATCGAGTAGAAGTGTCACATGGGCAAGCTTTTACCCTTTTGCAAAAAAGTCAGGCGACCATAGATAGTATCGATCGGCTCCGATCATTGTTTAATAAAGAGCCCGAAAAGCGTATCGCGCTAACGCTTGATATGGCTGGCGGCATGATGGGTGCGCAAGGTAGTCATATGATGCCAAATGGGCAAATGATGGGCGGTGGCATGATGGGAGGAAGCCCCGACGGTATTGAGTGGGATGATGCTGGTCAAATGATGAATCACATGATGGATTCCGCGATGGTCAAATGGAAAATCGTTGATCAAGATACGGGCAAGGCAAATATGGATATTGATTGGGCATTCAAGAGGGGTGAGCCAGTCAAGATAAGAATCTTCAACGATCCAAAGTCGATGCACCCGATGCAGCACCCGATTCATTTCCACGGTCAGCGATTTTTGGTCGTCGCACGCAATGGAGTTCAGCAGACTAATCTCGTATGGAAAGATACGACCTTGGTAAGATCTGGCGAAACGGTTGATATCATCCTTGATCCCTCAAATCCAGGTGAATGGATGGCTCACTGCCACATCTCCGAGCATCTTGAGAGCGGCATGATGTTTGATTTTACTGTGCGATAGTCTTTCGCGGGCGTATACTAAACGAAAGGTCCATTATCGTAGAAATAACAAACATAACAATATGATGGAATATGGATACGGAAGCGGAGGTATGATGGGTGGCATGGGATTGTTTGGTCTGGTCACATGGCTTGTGATTTTGATCGACTTGATCTTGCTCGGCATCTGGCTTTCACAAAAAATTTCAAAAAAATAAACGCATCATAAAAAGCTCGTTTTACGCGAGCTTTTTTGCTACAGTGCCTCCATGGTATGGGATGTAGTGATTATTGGCGGTGGTCCCGCTGGAATGATTGCGGCAGGTCGCGCGGGTGCGCGCGGGCGGCGTGTGTTGTTGTTTGAGAAAAATCCAACACTCGGCAAAAAACTTCTCATCACCGGAGGTGGGCGGTGCAATGTGACCAACAACAAGCCCGAGGTGCGCACCATGCTCGCGCGATACAAAAAGAGTGACAAGTTTTTATTTTCTGCCTTTACTCAATTTGGCGTGGCAGAGACGCTTGATTTTTTTCATGCACGGGGCATGCCCACAAAAGAAGAGGCCGAGGGTCGCGTATTCCCCGTATCAAATAAAGCACAGTCAGTCTACGATGTGTTGGTAAAGTATATGAAAGAAGGTGGCGTACAGATCCAGCCTAAAGCAAAGGTCACGAGTATCGCCACAGAAAAATCTACTGGCGAGATCGCCATCACGCTCGCTGACAAATCAGAAATACGCACGCAGTCATGCATCGTTGCTTCAGGCGGCACCTCGCGTCCCGAGACAGGCTCTACTGGTGATGGATTTGGTTGGCTCTCGAAGCTCGGTCATAAAGTCATCGCCAATGATATGGCGCTCGTACCCATTGCGCTCAAAGACGCATGGGTGAAAAAATGCGCGGGCGTAGCGCTCACTGATATCAAACTGACCACATTTCAAAATGGCAAAAAACAAAAAGCATACAAGGGTAAGATGCTCTTTACCCATGTCGGTATCAGCGGTCCCGCAGTGCTTAATATGAGTAGAGATGTAGGCGAGCTACTGCGTGACGAAGAAGAAGTCACTATCATGCTCGATCTGTTCCCAACACTTGATGCGGGCACATTACGCGCAAGATTGCAGGCAATCTTGGTGGCGGATAGCAATAAAAAAATAAAAAATGTTCTTTCACCATTTATCCAGCCCGCTCTTGTTTTACCACTGCTCGCAGAGGCCGGCATTGATAGCGAGACGCCAAGTCATAGCGTGCGCACAGACGAGCGCAAAACACTTGCTGCGCTTCTCAAGGCGATTCCATTGCATGTTGCAGGGTTGCTCGGTAAAGACAAAGCAATCGTATCATCGGGAGGCGTTGAGCTTAGTCAGATTGATTTCAAGACTATGCAGTCGCGTGTAGTGCTGCAGCTCTATATAGTAGGTGACATGCTCAATATTGATCGGCCATCGGGCGGATATAGTCTTCAGCTTTGCTGGACTACCGGTTATGTCGCAGGTAATAGTTGCTAAGATAAAAAAATTCCACACTATGATAGTGTGGGGTTACAGGCCTGCGGTGAGCGCGAAGCTCACGATTGAATGGCACTGCTTACGCTCGAGCAGAGATGTCTTACTGGCGCAGACCGCATAGGGGTCGGGCATAGTGCACTTCATGTGCTCGTAGCTGGCGAGTCCCGCCACTAACAATACCATGACGAGTATCAGTCGAACAATCTCCATGCTTCCTCCTTGGGGAACTTTTCGTCTCCATGCTAGTCTAAAATAGTACAAAAATCAATCATCTCTTTATGCAACATGCTCGCGAGGTAGAAGTAGCTCTCAAGTGTCTTGGCACACCCGCCAAAGCAAAATCATCAGCGTGGTTTTTTAAAACAGGCGAGGGGCACTATGGCCACGGTGATATTTTTTATGGCGTCACGGTACCCGAACAGCGACGCGTAGCAAAAGAGTTCAAAGATTTACCGCCCGCAGAAATTGTCAAGCTTTTGGCAAATCCTGTCCACGAGTGTCGGCTGATGGCACTTTTGATTTTGGTGGGGCAATATCAGCGCGCTGACGAAAAAACAAAGATGCGTATTGCCAAATTTTATGTCTCGCGCGCAAAACAAATAAATAATTGGGATTTAGTTGATGCCTCAGCGAGCTATATTTTGGGCACTGAGCTTGCTGATAAAAAACGCACTATGTTATACAAACTCGCGCGGTCAAAAAATTTGTGGGAGCGGCGCATAGCGATTGTCTCCACCCATGCATTTATCCGGCGTGATGATTTTGCAGATACCTTTAAGATCGCACAAATACTCATATCAGACGGGCATGATCTTATACACAAAGCTACGGGCTGGATGCTGCGCGAAGTAGGCAAGCGTGACCAGCGCCAGCTTGAACAATTTTTACAAAAACACGCATTTGTGATGCCACGCACGATGCTGCGCTATGCGATAGAAAAATTTTCTGAGAAAAAACGCAAAGTTTACCTATCGATGCCGAGCGAGCTCAAAAAATCTGCAAGTTCTTTGCCTTCTATCTTACGGTAGGTACCTTCGGTGAGTGGGCCGAGTTTGATATTGAGTACCCGAATGCGGCGCAAGTCAGTGACGGTATTGTGAAGTGCGGTGACCATACGGCGGATTTGGTGTTTTTTACCTTCTCCTAAAACAATGCGAAACGCATTGTCACTCACTCGCTTTACGGTACACGGCTTGGTCATGACTCCCTCACCGATATCAACACCTTCTGACATGTGTTTTTCAAAGCTTTCGCGCAGGTGTTCTTGGGTGCGTACTTCGTATTCTTTCTCATGTTCAAATTCGGGATTCAAAAGCCGATCGGTGACGCGGCCATCATTAGTCAAGATGATGAGTCCACGCGAGTCTTTATCGAGGCGCCCGAGCGGAAATATATCAGATGCCACCGGTGTATTTTTGAGCTGGGTCTTGATATCCATATCACCTAGTTGCGGCAAGCTTGTCACAATACCTTTGGGTTTATTGTAGGCAAGATATACATATTTTTTAGCAGGTCCTTTTGCTTGTACCTCCACTTCATCATTTTCGGTGACTTTATCGCCCAGCACTGCTTTGTGTCCGTTGATAAATACGAGGCCTTTGGTGATGATTTCATCAGCGCCACGCCGCGTTGCGTAGTTTTTAAGCGCAAGATATTTATTGATGCGCATTGGATAGCTATTAGCGGGCTTTGATGGCTCGGGTTTTCGAGGCGGTTTCATGAGACGGAGTATAGCGCAAAAGCAGATATAATAGAATAAAGTACAAATATGTGTTATTGTTGTCAGCATTATGTCGCGCGACGAAGTTATTGTTCGGTTTGAAGAAGTCTCGTTTGAATACGGGCACAAATACCCCATTATCAAGGAGGTCAGTTTTCCTATTCGCCGTGGCGCCAAGATCACCCTCATGGGTCAAAATGGCGCAGGCAAGAGTACGCTCTTTGGACTCATCATGGGCGCGCACAAACCCGAGTCAGGGCAGATTCATATCGCGCATGGCCTGACTATCGCTACTGCACGCCAAGTAATCCCGCGCGATCAGATGGATCTGACGGTGCGCGAATTTTTTGAAAAATGTTTTACTAAAAAAGTGTATGACATCGATCCGCGTATCGCTAAAGTACTCGAGGTCGTGCATCTGACAGCTCCGCTCGATAAGGTGATCAAGACATTTTCTGGTGGTCAGCAAGCGCGGCTTTTGCTCGCATCAGCACTCATCCAAGATCCCGATCTTTTGCTGCTCGACGAGCCGACCAACAATCTTGATAAAGCTGGCATCGAGCATCTCACGCAATTTCTTATTGATTACAAAAAGACTTGCATCGTCATCTCGCACGATGCGGATTTTCTCAACGCGTTTAGTACAGGCGTGTTGTATCTCGATGTATTCAAACGCACCATCGAGCAGTATGTAGGTAACTACTTTGATGTAGTCAAAGACATCACTGCGCGTATCGAGCGCGAAAACAAAAAGAATGCTCAGCTCGCCAAAGAGATTCAAGAAAATAAAGATAAGGCAAACTTCTTTGCACAAAAAGGTGGCAAGATGCGCAATGTCGCCAAAAAGATGCGTGACAAAACTGAGTCGTTAGAGAGCGAGATGATGGATGTCCGCCAAGAAGATAAGACCATCAGGCAGTTTGTCATCCCATCACAGCCAGAGATCGTGGGTGATATCTTGTATATTACTTCATACATCACGATCAAAAATCACAAACCCGTCACGCACAAGTCTGATATCAAGCTCAAGCGCAATACGCATCTTTTGATCAAGGGGCCAAATGGTATTGGCAAGACTACGCTGCTCGAGACGATTGCGCGCGGCGCCAAGGGCACCAAGATTATGGATGATATTATCGTAGGGTACTATCGCCAAGATTTCTCAACGCTCAATTTTGAAGACACCGTGCGTGAATCGCTCATGGAGGTGATGGATAAAAAAGTAGAAGAAAATATGCGGGGGACCGCGGCACGCTTTTTGATAACCTCTGAGATTATCGGTACCAAAATCGGCAGGTTGTCAGAAGGGCAAAAGGGTCTCGTCGCATTTGCGCGTTTGGTGCTCCAAAAACCAGGCCTTTTGATCCTTGATGAGCCTACCAACCACATCAATTTTCGTCATATCCCTGTTATTGCTGAGGCTTTAAACAAATACGATGGCGCCATGATCTTGGTCAGCCACGTACCCGAGTTTGTCAAACAAATCCGCATTGATCAGGCACTCGACCTCGAAAAGTAGGGGGTATTTGACAAAATTCTTTACATAGGTTACAATGGACATGTGCTGAGTATAGAAACTAAGTCGGGTTTTTTTAGCGTAAGCATGTAAATAAAGTTTATGATGAACGGAACAATCAAAACTCTTACGGACAAGGGATATGGATTCATCGCTCGCAATGGCGAAGAGAAGGATCTTTTCTTTCACTCCAAAGAGTTGAACGGCGTCATGTATGATGAGCTCAAAGTTGGCGACAATGTCACCTTCGAGGTATCAGACGGACCAAAGGGTCCCGCCGCGACCAACGTATCACGCGTATAAGCGTTATACCAAAAAACGCCCCGCAGTTGCGGGGCGTTTTTTGTTTGGTATGATATACTTATTCTATTAGATTCTATTTTATGCAGTCCGAATCTCTCGATACTATGAAGCGCTGGATACAGAAATTGCCGCGATCACGCATGCAATATCCGCAGTCGTTTGCAGCGCGTGTGAAGTATTTTTTTTGGCGTATTATTACGCCCGTTCATCCGTATGTGCGCGACCTTCTGCTCAAGCTTCGTATTCTGCGCCATGAGGGCAGGCAGAACTTTTTGCTGGGCAAAATTGCTCCGCATACATCTGTCAAAGAGTTTATTGCACATCTGGTAGAGCTTGGGTACGGCAACCACTTTGTGGCGTGGCGCGATGACGGCGAGCTCGTGAGTTTGCGTTTTGTAGTAAGTTTCATGCATCAGTATCATATTCGTGTGTTTGAAGATGGCGAGGTGCGGGCGCATTTTGAGTATACGCCTGAGTGTTATCCGATGTGGCATATGCATGAGGTAGATATGGAAAGTCGCCGCGAAGAGTTTCTCAAGCTCATGGGCGATCGTATCGAAGTAGTCTCGTAGACGGTTTTATAAAAAGAAAAACAGCTTGCACGACGAATCGTGCAAGCTGTAGTGCGGTGCCAGTGTTGGCCGGCGGTTACTCGGCGGCGGGGTCGAGGCGTTCCTCCACTCGGAACGCTCTGGCGATGGCGTCACTGATGAACGTGCCGAGGACGAGATAGGCTCTGTAGGTCGCGTCCCAGCCGGTGCAGAACCAGCCGAGGGCGAAGATCGGGCCGCTGAAGACGGCGACCGCGAAGGTTACGAGCTTGTTGGCCGGCCAGATGCTTTCGCGCCAGACGATGGCGCCGAGCGTGATGAGCCATGCAACCATGTCGAGCCAGTCGATCACGAGCCAGAGTGTTCTGAACATCTTCGGATTTCTCCCCTTTGTACTATGGATGCTTGCGCATCGGTCTAGTGTGATTTTTACCATATCCATCAAAAAAGTTAATCATTTACCAAAAGTAATAGTTGGCACCTTTGTAAAAAAGTAGCAGACCGCTACAATGGGTGCATCTTATGACCCAAGACACCGCACTTTCTATATTAAAAACCGGCGCCAATGTATGCATCACCGGCGAGCCGGGCTCTGGCAAGTCATATCTTATAGGTCAGTACATCGGGTATCTGCGCGAGCACGGTATTGAACCGGCTATTACCGCATCGACCGGCATTGCCGCGACCCATATCGGTGGCATGACGATTCATTCATGGAGTGGTCTTGGTATCCGCGACGCGCTCACCGACTACGATCTTGATTTTTTGACACAAAAAGAAAAACTCGTCGAGCGCGCGCGCAAAACTCATGTGCTGATTATCGACGAGATCTCAATGCTCGACGCACACACTCTCGGCATGATCGATACGATCTTGCGGGCGTTGCGACGAAACCCCGCGCCCTTCGGTGGTATGCAGGTGATTTTTGTAGGCGACTTTTTTCAGCTCCCACCCATCGCGCGCGGAGGCCGCGCATCACGCTTCGCATTCGAAGCGCCATCATGGAGTGCGGCGGGTTTACTGACTTGTTATCTATCCGAGCAGCATCGCCAAGAAGATCCGGTATTTCTCGATATGTTGCTCTCGATTCGCAAAGGTGAGGTGACCAAAAATCTTCACAAACATTTAAAAGCGCGCAACATTGTGCCTGACAATGTTGATGTCATGCCGCAACTCTTTTCGCACAATGCCGATGTCGATCATATCAACAAAGGCGAACTTTCAAAGATCCCCGGCAACGCGCGCATTTTTGATATGCATACAAAAGGTTCCAAGGCGCTCGCTGACTCACTCAAGCGCGGGTGTCTCTCGCCCGAAACGCTCTTCTTAAAAGAAGGCGCACGCGTGATGTTTACCAAAAATGATTTTGAAAACGGTTTTTTCAATGGCACGCTTGGCGTTGTCACCGGCTTTGCCGAAGACGACGGTTTACCCGAGGTTCGCATCGGCACCGGTGAGACGATCAAAGTATTTCCCATGGAGTGGGCGGTAGAAGAAGGCGGCAAGACACTCGCCAAAATCATCCAAGTCCCTTTGCGGCTTGCGTGGGCTATCACCATTCACAAAAGCCAAGGTATGTCACTCGATGCAGCACTCATGGATCTCTCAGCTACCTTTGAATATGGGCAGGGATATGTAGCGCTCTCTCGCGTACGCTCGCTCGCAGGTTTGTATCTGCGTGGATACAACGAAAAATCTTTGCAGGTACACCCCCGTATTTTGGAGCACGACGCGGCATTTCATGATTCATCAGACCAAGCGCGCGAAGTATTTACCGCCATGAGCACGCCCGACCTACAAGACATGCATCACAATTTTATCCGCGCCTGCGGCGGTACTATTGAAAAAGGCACAGCGAAGATATCAAAAAAGAAAATACCAACTCACGAGGCCACACGCGAACTTTTGATGCAAAAGCTCACTCCGCGCGAGATCGCCAAGACGCGAGGTGTCACCGTAGGCACGGTCATCGAGCATTTGGAAAAACTCTTGCGCAAAGGGTTGATTGATATCGAGGCTGACTGCGCGCATTTCAAGCCGTCAGGCGCGCGATTTGAGAAAATCTGCGAAGCATTTGAACAAATACGCAGTTATAGCGACACATTACAGCTCGCCCCCGCCCGTTCCATGCTGGGCGAGAGTTATGACTTTGAGGAGCTCCGTTTGGCGCGACTTTTCTTGGAGCGTGGCTAGCCCTTGCTATTTTTTGCCAAATAGTATATAGTTGCGTTCTACCTAATATATGGCCTATTTCAACAAAGACAACCGAGGCGGCGGCAACAAGTTCGGCAAACGAAGTTTTGGCGGACGCAATGACCGTCCCCAGATGCATGACGCTGTGTGTGGCAAGTGTGGCAAGCGCTGCCAAGTGCCGTTTCGCCCTACCGGCGAGCGTCCTGTGTACTGCAGTGACTGTTTTGATAAAGAACGCGACGGCGGGTCCGAGCGCGATGGTGGCGGACGCACTTTTGACCGCAACGATCGTGGTAACTCACGCTTTGAAGAGCGTCGTATGTATGCAGCGGTCTGCAGTAAATGTGGCAAAAAATGCGAAGTACCATTTTTGCCTACCGGTGGACGCCCAACTTTCTGCAAAGATTGTTTCGATGGTGCTGGCGGAGATCTCTCGCTCGACGGCCCAGCTCGTGATGAGCGCCCAAAGCGCAGCTTCGATGATCGCAAATTTACTGACCGAAGTGGCTCAAAGCCAGCAGATTACAAAGCAGATTTTGCTTCACTCAATGCCAAGCTCGATAAACTCATCAGTATATTGACACCAGCAGTATCTCAAAAAGAAACTGCAAAGCCCGTAGCTGAGACTCCCAAGATCGTTGAGGCAAAGAAGTCTCCAGCCAAAAAAGCAGCAGCCCCCAAAAAGGCTAAAAAGAAATAAACTCGAAACTCTGTTTGTAAAAATCGCACTTCTGTGCGATTTTTAAGTTATGACACACTATATATGTACGGGCACCTGCAAGGGGGTATCAGACAAAGAAGGAGTTTGCGGCGCCGAGATGTGCCCAAAGCACAACATGTCGCTCGAGGCATGCGATTGCACTGATGGCAAGCACAACGGTTGCCAAGACCACGACGCACCCGCACCAGAAGACAAATAATTTTTTATATGGATTACAAAGATGCCAAAAAGCGCCTTGAGGCCGCACACGCACTGTTTGTAGGCGACACTACATCACGCGAAAAGTTTAGCGCGGTGCGCGATCTTGTGGGCGGCATGCATGCGGGTATCGATGAAAAGCTCAAGGCGTGTGATGAGGCATTTTCTCATCTCGACAAGCTTGATAATGGCGAATAC
Organism: Patescibacteria group bacterium; assembly: GCA_038064855.1. Lineage (NCBI taxonomy): Bacteria > Patescibacteria group bacterium. The sequence goes on along the minus strand of JBBTSE010000007.1, from coordinate 260,129 downwards.
TCCGAACTCGCCGCTGAACACTTGCCTGATGATACCGAAGACAGGAAAGGGCGCAAAAGGGCATTGTTGCTTCTCATACAGTTTTGGAAAAATTTGCGCAGCGAGATTTCGCGCGTCGAGGCAGAACTCTATGCGAACGAGATAGGGCAAAAAGTTCCCAATCAAAAATCTGTATGGAGTAAAATATTTGGCGCCGCCAAGGGTCCATTTGGCCTGATAACTATTGTCGCCGTAGGTGCCGCCGTAGTATTACAGGCCACATCCGTGAGTATGACCATCAAAAACAACGGCTGCGGCCCCATGATACCCGGCTCACTGCCGATACCACTGCCCGGCCTCAAGTTGCCTGGCGAACCAATCGCGAGCGGGGGATCGGCAGTCGCCACACTGCCTGCCGTCACTGTCACTATTGACGGCACTCAGCCCGGCGCTATCTACCTGCGCGCACTCAAGCTCGATCTGTCATTTCAAATTCCAAACAATATCAAAGATGTGACACTCAATGGCCAGACGCTTCTCAAAAAAACTACACAGGTAGCCCTCGGCGCACAGAAAAACCACGAGATCGTGTTTGTGTGTAAATAAAGGGAGTAAAACTATCTAATCTTTTCTTTGTTTGGCAAGTCGTGCTAGGCTACTTTTTGGAGGTACTCAAAGTGAATATTGGGGGTTTATGGCAGCTCGCGAAGGCTCTCTTCAGTCAGCGTAAAGACCTCTCCTTTTCCCAGAAGCCGATGCGCTATTTCAATCGCCTTGGAGCTGGCCGTGCTGTTTCGGTCTATGTCTCGGACGACGATCTGGCTGCGCTCGTGTTTAGGTTTGAGCGTAAAGTCGAATCATCCGACATCAAGGACGGTAGACTTGTGCCACTGGCGCGCGAAGATCTCAAGCGAAGAGGTGGCAAACGCGTGATGCATTACAAGCTTTCCTACGAAAGCGCTGAAGCACTACACTCAGCGCTTGGCGCGGCACTTAGCGATATTCGCGCTCGGCGTTCAAGTCGTGAATTCCTACATCGTATGTTCTCGTTTGTTGCCGCACACGCAGAACGCCTACAGAAAGCACATCCGGCGTAACGCATGTCAAAGCCAGTCCATTATCAGGCTGGCTTTTTTCTTTTTATAAGTTTAAATATGTTATAATTTTTGCATGATTGCACATACAGGGCTCCCCGTGAGCGACTACAAAAAAGCAAAAGAGTTTTATATCAAAGCACTCGCACCACTCGGCTACGAGAACAATATGGAATACGGCGAGGCCGCAGGCTTCATAGAGGGCGGGCATACCAGCTTTTGGATAGGGAAGAACCCCAAGGGCGTGGTCCCACTACACGTTGCCTTTGAGGCAAAAAATAAAGAGCAGGTAGATGAGTTTTACAAAGTAGCACTGGCCGCGGGTGCGGCAGACAACGGCGCCCCCGGATACCGCACCGAATACTGGCCCGGTTACTACGCCGCGTTTGTACACGATGCTGACGGGCACAATATTGAAGTAGTCTGGTACGACTACAGCAAAGAAGAGAAGAAATAATTTTTACAGAGGATGGCGAAGCAAGCAAGAAACAACCTTGCGTATATAGACGGCCAAAATCTTTACATGGGTACCGCAAAGCGGGAGATTGATCCATGGAGGGTTGATTTGGCGCGCTTTCGTGTATATCTTGAGCAAAAATATAGCGTCGGCGAAGCGTATTATTTTCTAGGTTATGTGCAAGAGGCAAATCAAGATCTCTATGAGGAAATCCAAAAAGCCGGATTCATATTGATATTTCGCGAGCACAACCCGGCGATGATAGGAAAAAAGAAGGGCAATGTAGACTCAGACATCATTTTTAACATAATGAAAAAGATGTACAAGCATGAAGATTTCGGCAAGATCGTTCTGATATCAGGTGACGGTGACTACAAGCCCCTCGTCGATTTTTTGATTGAAGAAAATAAGTTTGCAAAAATCTTGTTTCCTGATCGTAGTAGGGCTTCTTCTTTGTACAAGAAAATCGGAGCAGTATATTTTGATGCTCTAAACTCCTCCGGAGTACGGAGCAAAATCGAGAGAAAAGAAAAGGGCTCCTTAGGCAGTTAACCGTTTGGAGCCCCTTTCGTCGTAATACACAGATCCTATCAAATATTCGCCAAAAGTCAAGGTAGGTTTTTACCCTTGAAAAATCGCACCAAAAGTGCGATTTTTAGGTTATGAATGAAGCATATAGCTGGTATCAGACATTGATCAGGCCATCGTGGGCGCCGCCAAGCTGGCTGTTTGGCCCCGTATGGAGCGCGCTCTATGCGATCATTGCGGTTACTTTTGGTGCGGTGTTTTACAAAGCGTTTACCGGCAAGATTTCGTGGATGGTAGCGCTACCGTTTGCGCTCAATCTTGCGTTTAATTTTATCTTTACGCCGATCCAGTTCGGGCTCAAGAATAATCTGTTGGCTTCGATAGATATTATATTGGTGCTTGGCACGCTCGTCTGGGCACTGGTGGCTATTTGGCCGTATGCCAAGTGGATCGCCCTCGCCAATATCCCGTATGTTTTATGGGTTTCGTTTGCGACAGTGTTGCAATTGACCATAACATGGTTGAATAGGTGATATATGCCAAAGAAGATCTGCAAGGCCATAAACACCAAAGGCAAAAAATGTATCGTCCCCGCGCGTGAGGGTAGCGATCATTGCTTTAGGCACGGGGAGAATAAAAAGAAGTAAAAAAGATAGCTCGGGTTTCTTGCAGTAGGAGTATAAATCTGCTATAATAGACTACAGAAGCAAAAACTGAATACGGACGCAGCACAAAATTATCGGGGGTTACGCAAATTTTTTTACGCAACCTTACATATTTCCTCCGATCACGCTCAAAGCTTAGTTTGAACAAAGACCCGAGGGGATGTATATGCGTCTGTTCGGGTTTTTGTTTTTAAAAAAGTCACTATTATTAAGGAAATTAAAGTTTGTTTATGGATGAGGCAAAGACTACGAAACAGTCATGGACTCGAGATCAAAAAATTCAATTAGGACAAGTTGTAGTAACAGGCATAGGTGTCATTATTGCAGTAGTAATCGCCATTATCGGAAATAATATCCACGTTGACTTAACCGATATCAAAGCACAAAGTGCAGAAATTGATACTATGAAAGCAAGGATAGGGAAGATTGAGGAGTTATCGGGTAATACAGCTAGATTTCAGCAGTTCGTTAACGATTACTGTTATATAAAAATGCCAGATGGTACTATCAAAGTGAAAGAGCCGCCCTGTAATTAGAAGTTCCCAAAATTTGAACTAAAATAGGTTATGAACAAGCAAGACGCAAAACAATCAATACAAAAACTCGTTGAGAAATATCAGCGCGTCTTGCAGGATGGCAAAATCAAATCGTACAACGAGGCACAGACTCGCAATGAGTTCATAGAGCCGCTGTTCGAGTTTTTGGGTTGGGATATGCGTAACCTCACCAATGACGGCGAAGTTACTACTGAGGAGAACGTATCCGGTGGCAGAGTGGATCTCGCGTTCCGTTTGAGTGGTATCCCAACATTTTTCCTTGAAGCAAAAGCGATGAAAGTTGATTTGGACGAGTGGAAATGGGCGGAACAGGCAATAAATTATGCTTGGAACAAAAGCGCGACGTGGGCAATACTCACCGACTTTGAGACCATCAAGATTTTCAACGCCGAAATCTCGCCGAAAGATGTATCGCGCAACCTGTTCATTGAAATCGGCGTCCACGAGTTCCTAGACCGCTTTGATCAGCTTTGGCTTCTCTCAAAAGAGAGTTTTGAACAGCGGCTCTTGGATAAGGAAGCCGAAAAATGGGGCAAACTCACTAAGCGCAAGCAAGTCGGCGAAAAACTGTTTGAGGATTTGATGAGTTGGCGGGTGGCGCTTTCTGCCGAGTTCAAAAAGCGCAACAACCTTTCCACTGACGAAATAGACGAGGGCGTCCAGCGTATTCTTGATCGCCTCATTTTCATCCGCACTGCCGAAGATCGCAAAATTGAGCAAGTTATTTTGCAAGCGTTGTTGCGCGAATACGAGACGAAGCGCACGAATATCTGGAAGCGAATGATACGGGGCTTCCGTTGGTTTGACGAACACTACAATTCAAAACTGTTTGCTCTCCACTACTGCGAAGAATGGGAAGCTGACGACAAAGTTTTCGCCGAAATCTTAAAAGGACTGTACGAAACAAAAGATGGCTATCGCTACGATTTTTCCGCTATCTCCGCCGACGTGCTCGGCGGCATCTACGAGCAATATCTTTCTTTCGTCCAAGTCCGCAAGGGCGAGGAGAAAGTAAAATCAAAGCGCAAATCACAAGGTATTTACTACACGCCGAAATACATCGTGGAGTTTATCGTCCGCGAAACGCTCGGCGAAGTATTGAAAAAGACAAAACCAAAAGACATGCACAAAGTCAAAGTCCTAGACCCCGCGTGCGGTTCTGGCTCGTTCCTGACCGTCGCCTACGACACGATTTTGGGAAGTGTAGACAAACGCTCGCTGTTCACCAAGTTTGATATTTTGAAAGACAACATCTATGGTATCGATTTGGACGGACAAGCTGTAGAAATCGCCCAGCTCAACCTTCTTCTGAAAGTTTTACAACAAAGGACGAAACTGCCAGTGCTTCAAAATAACCTTCGCGTCGGAAACTCGCTTCTCGCTGAAGGTGAGTTGGAACAGAAGCCGTTTGATATTGAAAAAGAGTTTGCGGGAGTTGCCGAGCAGGGCGGCTTCGATGTCATTATTGGCAACCCACCGTACATTAAGGAAGACACCAATCGTGCCGCGTTCAATGGTTTGCACGAAAGTCCCTACTACCAGGGCAAAATGGACATCTGGACGCTTTTCGCCGCCCGCGCCATTGACCAACTCAAAGATGGCGGATATTTCAGCTTTATCGCACCTTCAAGTTGGCTCGGAAGTGCCGGAGCAAGTATTTTCCGCGAGAAGATTTTGAGTAGCGGCGAAATCATCAAGTTTGTTGATTTCAATGACTTCCGAGTTTTCAAAGACGCGAGCATTCAAACAATGATTTTCGTTTTCCAAAAGAGAAAGCCGCGAAAATCATATAAGGTTCAATATGCAAAGATCACGGGCAAGAATACGACAAGTGAAGAAGTTGCCACACTTCTGTCCTCTGGTTTGCAAAAAAAGGTTGAAAACTCAGTTGTTTACGAAGCGGCTATAAAATCGGTAAACGCTGGCGGGAAATCCATCAGTTTTTCAAACGACACAGTTTCCGAGGTCTTGGAAAAGATAGAGAAAGTGGGCAACTTCAAACTATCAAAGGACGATATTGGAAACGGGATAGATGTCTTGCAAGATTTCGTCTCGGAATCACATTTGGCGAAATTGAAAGACGACACCATCAAGAAAGGAGATGGGGTGTTCGTCTTGGGGAACTCGGTGATTGCCGGAATGAACCTCAACGAAAAAGAGCGTGAGTACCTAAAACCTTACTACGGCACTTCACAGATAAACAGGTATTTAAGCGACAGAGAAAGCCAGTACAAAATCATTTACGCCGACAAGTATTTCAGGGAACATATTGGTGAGTTTCCAAATCTCAAAAATCACCTTGATCGCTTCAAGAAAATCCTAACTTCGGCGTTTGCTCCTTATGGCTTACATCGTCCGCGCGAAGAAAAGTTTTTCAAAGGACAAGCGATTTTCTTGTTGCGAAAAACAATGCATCCGGCATTCACCTATGTTGATTTTCCTTGCTATGTTACGCGAGCGTTCCTTATCTTGAAGCTTGAAAACATCAACCTGAAATACTTGACGGGCATACTAAACTCAAATCTTGCCTACTTCTGGCTCAAGCATAAAGGCAAAAAACAGGGCGAGCAGTTACAAATTGATAAAGAACCGTTGATGGACATTCCGTTGCTCAAGGTCGGCGAAAGCGAACAGAGCAAAATTGCATACCTCGTTGATACGGTTGCGGCTCGTAATGCTGAACTAAACAAGACTTCGGCAAACACTGACAAATGGCATGCACTCAAAGCCGAAGTTGAAAGACTGGAAAATGAAATAGATCAGCGGGTATATAAACTCTACACTCTCACTCCTGTGGAAATTAAGACGATTGAAGCAAAATAGTTTTATGGTTCTTTCGTATACAAATGAAGTTAATCAAGACTTTAAAGAAAGAATGTTTTGGTGGAATGCCAAGTTAAATAATGTAAAGCTTAAAATATGGCAAGATCCATGGCTTGACTTCATGCTGTGCTGGATGATATTCGATGCATATTTAACCGAGATTTCTCGGTGTGGTCGGGATCGAGATAAACTAAATTATTTTTACCAAAATAAGAGTGATTTTAAGGATTGTATTTTAACTAGGTGGAATTTGTCGGCAAACTACGCAGTTAAATTAAAAGAGTTTTCTCCAATCCAAGATATGCGACCAGGTGCAAATACACTGGTTTATCTGCAAGATGAAAGTAACTTAGAACAGGTCTTTGATTTTGTCTACCAAATTCGTTGCAATCTTTTTCACGGAGCAAAAAATATAAAAAATGTTCGAGACGCTGAATCGGTGTCTTGGGGTGCTAAATTTTTACGATCCTCCATAGATTGTTGGATGAGGGGTGATAATATAGGCCCATGAGAAAAATCATTGTAATTGAATTTGTGACGTTAGATGGCGTGATGCAGGCTTACTAGGACAACCCAACAAACTTGAGAATGTAGGGATGTTGCATACGATGAAAACTGTAGACAGAGCTATGCTCCCAGCTATTTATGATGTCAAGTTTATCAACATCAATGTTTGACTTTTTTACATATCAATATACACTGTAGATATGGTTACAAAATATGCAAAATTGGTTAAAGACGCTCGATCTAAAAAAGCGCTTTCCCAGGCTGATTTGGCTTTGAAGTTAGGCATTTCCCGGCCTTCCTATATTGCTATTGAGCAAGGTAAGCGCGAGCTTACGCTTGGAGAATTTGAGAAGCTCTCGGGAGTTTTAAACATCTCACTCGATGACTTAGAGCATGGGGAACTTCCTAACTACGAGAAATATAAACAAATGATACACGCTTTTTTGCGAATCAATAAAAATATACCAAAGACTAAATTGGCTAAGTTGCTTTATTTCGCCGATTTTGGCTGGTTTTATGTACACCTCAAGAGTATGAGTGGCATGCAGTATAGAAAAATCCAATACGGTCCAGTCGCTGATACCTATTTTCGTCTTATTGACGAGATGTTTGACGCTGGAGAGGTTTCTATAGAACAAACTGGAAATGGTGCAATGCTCGTTTCTCAAACTCGGAGTGGTGCAAGGGCAAGTCTAGCCGAAATCTCAAAAGGAGAGTTGAAGTTAATTGAAAAAATCAATGAAAAATGGAAAGGAAGGCGAACGGTTGATATCGTGGCATTCACGCATAAACAAATGCCGTACATGTTTGCAGGAGACAACGATATCGTCTCATACGATATTTTTACCCAAGAGAATCCTGATGAGATATATTAGCCATGAAGTACGATGTTGTTTTTAGGTCTTTCACTGAAAGGCATTTCATCCGAACTTTTGCTAAGAAGTATAAGGGCGCATGGGATCGAACGCTAAAAGGTTTAATGCTTGAGTTTACCTATGTTGATTTGTTGTTTGAGAAAAGTATTGCAGAGACCATATATGTTTCAGGTGACAGGAGCATAAAGATTTGTAAAACTGAATTTAAGATCGCTGGCATCCAAGAGTCTCGTCACGGCTCGGGCAATAGATGTATCATCGCGATTCATAGAGATGAAAGCAAAGTTCGTGTTCTACTCGTATATCATAAAAATGATTTAGGCGGCGGAAACGAAACCACGAATTGGAAAAGATTGATCAAAGAAAATTATTCTGAATATTCGAGTATTTTATAATGAACAAAAATATATCAAAAATCAAAGCAATAGCAAAAGATGTTTATAAGGTGCTGGGGTCGGGGTTCACCGAGTCGGTGTATGACAAGGCCATGCAGGTCGGGCTTCGTTCTGCAAAGATCAGGTATGATTCACAAAAAGTAGTAGAGCTTTTGTACAAAGGGCATTATGTAGGCGAGGGGTATTTGGATTTGATTGCGCATATCGGCAAAGAAAGGGTGCTCGTTGAATTAAAGGCGGTATCGAGCGAGCTCGGAGTCGCAGAAGATACACAGATCAGAAACTATATGAGGCGTCTCAAGATCAAGCAAGGTTTGCTCATAAACTTTCAACAACCCGGCAAAAAAGAAGGTAAGGCCCAGCTCGAATTTAAAGAAGTCAATTTATAATAAAATATCATCATGAGAAAAATAATTGTAATTGAATTTGTGACGTTAGACGGTGTGATGCAGGCGCCAGGAGGGCCGGAGGAAGATGTATCGGGCGGTTTTAAGTATGGAGGTTGGACGGTCCCATTTAATCTTTACACAACACAACAGGCCAACAAACTTGAGAATGTTGGTATATCGTTTATCATGAATGTATGGCAAAGATGAAATCACCAAAGCAGATGGAACGGCACTTGAAGGGGATCGCCAATCATTATCGTATTGCGATATTACTTTTGATCGCAAAACGCGACGGTGTGACTCTCGATGGCATCGTTGACGAACTCGAGGCAAACGGAAAGACAATCGGCGAGCACACGCGGCGTCTGCATCTGGCAGGACTCATCAACAAGACCTATCGTGGCAAATTTGTAGAACACTCACTCTCACCCTACGGCAAAACCTTTGTTCAATTTCTCAAATCATTTCAAGCTGTGCAATGACATACCAACAAACTTAAGAATGTGAGGATGTTGTGAGAGATATGCAAAACAATACATTTACTATGCGGGCCAAGGTATGGCTTTATCACGGGCCTAGTGCGTGGCATTTTATAACTCTTCCAAAAAAACAATCGAGCCAGATCAAAAAAATATTTGGCGGCGTGGCGCGCGGGTGGGGGAGTTTGCCGGTCGAGGTTGCTATCGGCAAAACAAGCTGGAGAACCTCAATATTTCCAGACAAAAAAACGGGCGCGTATCTTTTGCCGTTAAAAGCCGATATTCGTAGAAAAGAGGATATAGCAAAAGATGATATTGTTACTTTTTCGATAGAAATAAAGGTATAATAAAATATTGAGACATTATTAATTAAAAAGATTATATATATGAAAAAGTTTATAGCATTGTATATGATGCCCGCTTCAGCAATGGCAGAGATGATGAAGGGTAGAACCCATGAAGATATGAAGGCTGAGATGGATGTATGGATGACATGGGCAAAGTCACATAAAGAAATTGTTGACCTTGGTGCACCACTTGGTAAAAACAAGCGAGTGGCCGCAACTGGCACGACTGATGTTTCAAACGAAATCGGCGGATATTCACTCTTGGAAGCAGAATCACAAGATGCCGCAGCCGCAATCATGGCCGACAGTCCGCATCTCAAAATGCCGGGCGCATATGTCGAGATCATGGAGTGCATGTCGATGGGTGCGTAAATATCGCTCTAATAGTTTTTAAAAAAGCTGCCCTTGGCGGGCAGCTTTTTTTTGTGGTATGGTGCGCATATGGAACAAAAGAAATCTTACGGATGGTTGGCGGCGTTATTGTTCATTATTCTCGCGCTTGTGGTTGGTCTTTTTCTCTTTATATACCGCGGAAAGCCAAAGCAAGAAACATTTAGTTTTGATTATAAAAATAGTACCTATCTCATCGATGGTCAGTATGTCACGCTCAAAGACGGCGTATCAGAAGTATCCGCAGCTCCCGGATCTGCCACCATGATCACTACGCGATATTTTGGCAATGCGGTTGAGGCAGACTTGGACAATGACGGTGATGCTGATACGGCGTTTTTGGTCACGCACAATACCGGTGGATCAGGTACTTTTTATTACCTCGTAGGTGCTATCAAGGAGGTGAGTGGATATCGCGGTACTTCGGGTGTGTTGATCGGTGATCGCATTGCTCCGCAAACAACTGAATATCGCAATGGCAATGTGATCGTAAACTATGCTGATCGCGAGCGTGGCGAGCCCATGACCGCTGAACCTACCGTGGGTGAAAGCTTGCACCTTAGGTATGATGTAGCGTCAAACAGTTTTGGCGAGATTGTACCCGAGTTTGAAGGTGAGGCTGACCCAAGTGTGATGAAGCTCAATATGAAAGTTTGGGTGTGGGTTGAGGCGCTGTACAATGATGAGCGCGTAGTAAAACCAAAACAGAAAGAAGCCTTTACTCTCGAGTTTCTTGAGTTTGGGCGTTTTGCCGCTACCACTGACTGCAATCAAGTGGGGGGCGACTATGCGGTGGGCGCCGATGGTGCGATTACTTTTAACGCGCTCATTTCTACAAAAAGAGCTTGCCAAGGCTCGCAAGAAAGCGAATTTATCAAGCTTCTCAGAGATACTTCGCACTATAAGTTTACCTCTCGCGGCGAGCTTATCTTGGATCTCAAGTTTGATAGCGGTACGGTAACTTTTCGCTAAATAGATTTCTTGACTTTTTCATTTGAGCGTGGTAGTTTGCGTTTGAACTTGTAACTGCTACTCGCCAAAGAGTGGAGGAGTAATGCGTCCAATACTTTCTTGGACAAGGATGTTTGCAGCGATCAACTTGGGGCGCTACATCGCAGAAAACTTCGATGAGGATGACGCGGCTAGAAAGCACCGCAGGAAAAAGTGGTACCAGATGCGCGACCCCCAAAACACTATAGCGGATGCTATTCCAACGCCTGAAGGTAGGCATGATTCCGCCGACTTCTATCTGCGGCGGGTGCTCTGTGCGCTCTCGATTGCACGCGAGATGGAAAGGCGCCTTGCGCGAGATGCCGCTCGCCCTAAACCGCCCGAGACCCTAGCCGTATAGGGTCTCATTTTTTTTAAAAAGCGAATTGCTATCTAGAGCTTTTGAATTTCTTTTAGATCGCGGTCAGGAAGATAGAGAATGAGTAGACCTAATATGATGCCGCCTATTGCCGTATAGGCGTGGCCGCCACCGAAAAAGAGTATATCGAGTTCGTCAAGTACATACCAGACGCCACGCCAAATAAGCACAAGGCCGACCACAATAGAGAGGTTGTGCGCAAAATAGCGCAGGGTGAGAGTATTTCGCATAGTCATAGTGGTAGTATACTGTGGATGTATGAAGGGATACAAAATAAATATTGAGAAGGCGACGCTGGAAAATACTGATTACAGGCGCGTACTGTACACAGCACATCATAGCCAGTTGGTACTCATGTGCTTGCAGGCAGGCGAGGAGATCGGCGAAGAAGTACACGAGCTCGATCAGTTTATACGCTTTGAAGAGGGTAGTGGTAAGGTGATTTTGGACGGTGTCGAGCATGCGGTAGAGGGAGATGACGCTGTAATCATCCCCAAGGGTACACGGCACAATGTTATCAATACAGGCATGGGTTCGCTCAAACTTTACTCGATCTATTCACCACCTGAGCACAAAGATGGCACAGTGCATCACACTAAAGCAGATGAGCGCGAAGAACACTTTGACGGTAAGACAACAGAATAAAAAAGCCCCTTTGAGGGGCTTTTTTTATTTTAACGCGCTTTATTTCTTTGCTAAATAATAAAGGGCAAGTGGCGCGCCCCAATTTGCCCAGCGTTCGATAAAGTCCCATACGGGTTGGCCCACGATTGGTCGCAAGAGTGCCGTCCAAAAGCCCCAAAATACCATCCACAAAAGAAGTGGTTTGATGGGTCGGATGAGCACCACGATGCCGAGTGCAATATCCATAAGTCCGATAAGAAAGAGGAGTTGCGTGGCGACACTTGCGTCAGCTACGCCAAAAACTTTAAACCAAGCAATCCAGTCCTTTTTGCCTTGGAGCGCAAATACGCCATGGCCGATAAATTCGCCAGCGACGCCGATGCGGAGAGCCCATTCCGCGCGTTGTATATTTGTCATAGAGGTATATAAAAGATTGATAATATTGGAGAAGTAAAGAGACCTTTTATATTTAGTATACAGCTTGCAGGTGCTGGGCGCGTGTGCATAAAGAAAAATAATCATTGCCCCGAGACTTTTTTTCATGTATAATGCGTTGTACTAATGTCGCTCGGTATTTTATAAGCTATCAAAAAAAATATGGCAGAAATCACACCAAAAACACCAACACGCGTACCACAGGTAATCTTTAAAACTCGCGTACGCGACGAGTCAGTAGGCGGTGACAATCCATACCGCTGGCAAGATGTCACCTCTGACGAATTGTTCAAGGGCAAAAAGATAGTAGTCTTTTCATTGCCGGGCGCGTTTACGCCAACTTGTTCCGCGACCCACTTGCCCGGGTATGAAAAATCATATGATGAATTTCGCCAACTTGGCGTTGATGAAGTTTATTGCGTGAGCGTCAATGATGCTTTTGTCATGAACCAATGGGGTAAGCATCAGAAAGCAGAAAAGGTAAGACTGATCCCCGATGGTTCGGGTGAGTTTACCCGACAGATGGGTATGCTTGTCAAAAAAGATGATCTTGGCTTTGGCGAACGCTCATGGAGGTATAGTATGTATGTCGAAGACGGCGAGATCAAAGAAATCTTTGCCGAAGCCGGTTTTACCGACAACTGTCCTACCGATCCATTTGAGGTCAGTGACGCAGAGACGATGCTCAAGTACTTACGCGGACGCAAATAATCTCAAAATAGAGGTAAAACAAAAATCCCACAAGAAGAAAGGATAATGGTTTATTCTACGGATTTTTGTGCTGGCGGCAAGGGACGAATCTGTATCGACTCGGCACTCAAGCTACCATCCTGGTTTGGTTTGCCATTAATCATGACGTTGGTGCCGACAGTGATGTCCGTGCGTGCGCTAGCAGTGCTCTTCATGATCGGTGTTTGGTCGGTCAAGAAGATGATTTTTGAGCCGCCAGTAGGAAGTTTGATGGTGATACTCTTATCGTCGGAGGCAATAATCTCTCCTGTAGCGAAGTCGCCACCCATCATGCGCCCACCGCTTCCATCGCGAAGGCGCATTGTGCGCACTTGTCCGTCAGAAAATGCTCCCCGGTTGCTACCCGGAATGCCAAAGTGTGCGCCCGCCCAGTATGCTCCTGTGACAAGTACTATGCCTCCAATAACTGTTCCTGAAATGATTTTATTCATATAATGATTTCTTTTAATAATAAATGACTTTTTAATAATTACTCATATCGCAACGCGTCGATTGGGTTCAAATGAGATGCTCGACGCGCTGGATAATAGCCAAAGACAATACCAATACCCGCAGACACCCCAAATGCCAGAAGAACTGACGATACAGAAACTTTTGTCTGCAGGATGCCAAAATAACTGATGCCGTAGGATATACTCCATCCAAGCGCTACGCCTATCAGTCCACCGATGAATGTGAGAGCTACGGCTTCTGCGAGAAATTGGCGGTTGATGTCATGGCGTTTGGCGCCGATTGCTTTGCGCAGCCCAATCTCACGCGTACGCTCCGTGACAGTGGTGAGCATCATATTCATAATGCCAATACCGCCGACGACAAGCGAAATACCCGCAACCGCACCCAAGAGAATCGTAAACGTTTGTGTCACGCTTGATGCCGCCGATACAATATCAGCTTGATTAAGTGTTGAGAAATCCGCGAGTTGCGGGTCATCAATATGATGGCGATCGAGCAGTAGTGTAGTAATTTGCGTTTGTATCTCCGTCATTGATTCGGGATCGGCCGCTTGTACGCTGATGGTTGATATATAAGTATCTCCAGCCAAGAAACGCTGGGCACTTGAGAGGGGGACAAAAATCATATCATCTTGGCTGCCAAATCCCGACCCGCCCTTTGTTTTAGTGACACCAATGATTTTAAACTCGATATTTTTAATGCGAATGGTTTGCCCAAGAGGGTCTACTCCTTCGCCAAAAAGATCGTCACGCGCGGTAGGCCCCAGCGCCGCAACCTTTGAGAGACTACGAACGTGCTGGTCGGATATAAACGAGCCGGTATCAATTTGTATATTGCGTACGTCGGGATATGCGGCTGTAGTGCCAACAACGGATGTATTTGTATTTTTACCCTTTGCGGTTACTTGGTAGCGACCCGAGAGTTCGGGTGCGACACGCTGTGCCAAGCTTACCTGCTCGCGTATCGCGTCAGCATCTTCTTGGGTGAGTGTACGCGCAGCTCCTCTACCAGTACTGACTTGAGATCCAAGGCCACGTTGTGCACCGGGCATGATCATGATGAGGTTCGATCCGATCGATTGGATACTCGATTGGATTGAATTTTGTGCGCCCGCGCCGATAGATACCATAGCGATCACCGAGCTGATGCCGATAACAATACCCAAAACCGTAAGGCCGGAGCGCGCCTTGTTTGCTGATAGCGCTATATATGTTTCTTTGAGAATGTCGCCCGATTTCATGATTTTTTTTATGATACGCGCGTTTTGCTATCGCTCACCAGCATTCCGTCTTTCATAAATAAAATTCTGTCAGTATATTCGGCGACCTCTTGTTCGTGAGTGATAATAACGACGGTGCAGTGTTTTTCGCGATTGAGTTTTTGAAACGCATTCAAGACGATTTCGCCTGTCTTTGAATCAAGATTGCCAGTCGGTTCATCGGCCAAGATGAGCGAAGGATTGTTAACAAGCGCGCGTGCGATAGCAACACGTTGAATCTGTCCGCCCGAGAGCTGATTTGAGAGATGGTGGAAATGTTCGGTATCAAGGCCCGAGGCAATGAGTGCTTGGTTTGCGCGCAGGTTGCGCTCATCGGGCGCAACACCTGCGTAAACCAGGGGGAGCTCGACATTGCGCAGCACTGACGCGCGAGGCAGGAGATTGAACGATTGGAAGACGAAGCCAATTTTATTTCTACGAATATCCGCGAGCTCATCATCAGAAAGAGTTGAGACATCTTTGTCATCAAGGCGGTAGGTTCCCGAGGTGGGTGTGTCGAGCGCGCCCAAAATATGCATGAGTGTCGATTTACCCGAACCCGACGGGCCCATAATGGCGACAAATTCACCGTCCTGAATATCAAAACTTACACCTCTGAGCGCTTGAAAATCGATGGCGCCGGTGCTGTAGGTTTTTGAAATATTACGGACTTCAATCATAGGTTTAGCGGGGGATGCGTACACCGCCACTGCCGCCACCAATCAAGCTTGGTGCTTGCTGGGTAGTAGCGGTTGTGTCGGTGACCATGCGCGTGACGACCTTGATACCTACATCGATACCAGAACGTATCTCTGTCATGGTGTCGCTCGAGATGCCTACTTCCACCTGTTGTTGGCGCGGCGCTACTGATGAAGTAATCCCCGCGATAATCTCTTCAGCTGATGCTGTACTCTCGAGAATCTCTACATAAGAAACGTTGCCTTGTGATTTAACGGCAGCTGACGGTACTGCGATTACGTCTTGGCGTACGTCGGTGATAATGGATGCGCTCGTACTCATACCAGGTTTAATACGATCATCTTGGGTATCAAAGCCAATTTTGATGTTGTAGGTGACTACACCCTGTGTGACGGTTCCAACAGTATCAATCTCGACTACCGAGCCAGAAATTTCCAATCCTTCAATAGCGTCAAATGTGAGAGTCGCCTTTTGTCCTATTTTAATTTTTGCCACGTCGACTTCGTTGAGTGAAAGTTCGGCAAGCTGCTGTTTGGTGATAAATGTCGCAACAGCAGTGCCGCTGGTAACCGAATCTGCCTTTTTGATATTGAGCTTTGCAACCGTGCCATCGAACGGCGCGCGTATAAAATAATCAGCAAGTTTTTCTTTGGCATCGACGAGCGCATTCTGGCGCTGTTGCACGGTGAGTTCGGCTGATTTGAGATCGAGCGCATCGGCGCCGGCTCGGAGTTTTGCGAGCGACTCGGTATTTTCCTGGATTGAGCGGTCAGCATTGAGAATAGTATCGCGGCTGTCAGTGATAGCCTTTTTCGCAGCCAGCAAGCCCGAAAGGTGAGTATTTATTTTGCCAGTATAGGTGTTGAGGTTTGCGAGATGGGTGGTGGAGACTGATGCGGGGACGACATTGCGTATTGTGAGCTCATCTCGATAGAGTTGGATGAGGTTGTTGCCGCTTTTGGTAGCTTCCGCGATAGTTTTCGCCGTCTCATAGGTCTCCGCAATTATTTTTTCTATGGCTTCTTTGTCTGATGAGCGCGTGACTAGCTTATAATTTTGGAAGTTGGCATCGTATGCTTCGCGTGCTATTTGGAATTTTGTTTCTAGATCTGTTTTAAAGTCTATCGCTTTTTCATTGTACTGCTTTGTCTTATCAGTATAGTAGGAGATGTTGTTTTGCCCGCTGTTGCCGAGGCCCGCTGTTTGATTATAGAATATTTCTTGTAGGCCCGTCATAATGTCAGGAAGATCAAGAAATGCGTCAGCGACATCATTAAACCCGTCTTCAAAGGCTTTTACCAGATCATCTTCAGCCTGCTGTCTCGACTCCTTGGCGCGTGCAAGTGTATTTTCTGCTTGTATGGTAGAAAGCGTATCAGCTGGTTTTTGTAGTTTTTCAAGCGAGAGTTTTGCACTCTCAAGATTCACTTCTGCGTCGCGCACCGCTTTTTGTGCATCACGCGCGTCGAGTTGCGCTATGAGTGCACCCGTTTTTACCTGTGCTCCTGCGGTAACTCCCATATAGACCACGTTGCCCGACGCTTTCGGCTTGAGATCGATTTGGTTTGATGCAGATACCTGTCCGCTACCCGTGACGGTTGAGATGATTGTTTGCTTTTCTGCGGATGCAAGGATATAGTGCGTTGCTTCATCGCCAGAGGTGAGCGAGGAGTATATCCAATACCCACCAAGTACAAGAAAAGCTGAAAGCGCGATACTGATTTTTTTGTGTGTCTTGGCAAGGACACATAGTTTGCGCACAACATATTTGATGCGATTGAGCATATGATTATTGTTCTTTTAGCTTAATAAGAAAAGGTGGTGGCATATCACCGGGCATGACGCGTATGAGTCGGGCGTTGATAGTGCCCGTGTCATAAGGCTCACCGATTACGATAATATGATCTTCAAGTTTGAGGTCGTTTACTGTGATGGTGTCGCGAAAGCGTTTGATGATTGTTTGGTCGCCGATTGTGATAATCTTCTCGATGTTGTCAGGACCCTCCACAACGATAGTGGGTGGTTCGAGTTTAATAATGCGTCCTACCGCTCCATGGCCGCCCGCAAGTTCGCCTGGAAATGCATCGCGCACGGCATCTCCTGATCTACCGAAGGTGCGGTAGTAAGTTTCACCAAAGTGGTATGAGTAAGCTGCCTTGCGGTGTCCGACCATGATGCCTGCCTGGAAAATAAGAAGCGCTACGATCGTGATAGCGATACCAGAGAGGATGCCAGTAAATATTTTTGACTGAACGATTTCTTCGATGTTCATAGATTAAATAGTTTTTATGCGCATTTTGCCGCGTGATGTGCGCGCGATCATGCGGAGCGACGCCAAAAGTGTCAACGCAAGAGTAAGGATCACCACCATGCCGACGATGGGGAGCGATTCAAGAATAGTAAAAACCATTTCTTGCCAGTTGATTATGACGAGTGTGCTATCTGAATACATAAGATAGAGAAACTCAGAAAAACCTGTGCGTGCTATCTCTGAGCTCATATATGAATATGCAGGAATGAAGGCGCCAAGTGCGCCAAGTGCGACCGTACTATACAAACTCATGGTGAGAGCGGCTTTACGTCGCGCCTCACGCTTGATGTTTTTGACGATGGAGCCCGAAAGATGTGGCGGGGGACTTGCGTGCCAAGGGTTTTGGTCCATATCTCCTTATACGTAAAAGACGCGCATTAGGGTGCACGTCTTTGGTATCTCTTTATATCTTCTATATATGGAGCAGTTTACGAAGAGCTATGAGCGCTCGGCGATGCTGGCTTTTGATAGTGTTGGCGGGCTTTTCAAGTCGCATACTAATCTCTTCGAGGGAAAGGCCGTCATCGTAGTGAAGTGAGATAATCTCGCGATAGGGATCGGAGAGATTTTCTGCGGCCGCGCGAACCTCGATACCTTCAGCCTCGGCGAGTGGCGAGCGGGAATCGGCAGCGAGCATATCGATAAGACGGTTGGCCCCGTCATCATCTTGGAAATCTGCAAACGAAAGCCCACGCTTTTTGCGAAGCATATCAATCGCCGTTCGTTTGGCGATAGTGAGAAGCCATGTAGTAAAGTTTTTATGTTGGTCAAAAGTTTTGAGTGCACGCCATGCTTTGATAAATGTCTCTTGGGTGATATCTTCGGCGTCTTGTGCGTTGCCGGTCATTTTATAGACAAAGCGATAGGTGAGTGTAAGATGACGCGCGACAAGTACTTCGAGCGCGGCATCATCGCCCACGATATATTCACTAACCAATTGTGAATCTGTCTTGTGCATCACTGATAGTATAACAGATGTCGTGCTCAATAGTATCATTTGACTTCCCGGCACTTTTCGTGTATTTTATATACACGTCTCGCGGGGCGAGATTTTTTTTATGGACATCAGAAATATTGCAATTATCGCGCATGTGGACCACGGCAAGACTACCTTGACCGATGCTTTGATGCGTCAAACAGGTGTTGTCGCCGAAGGCATCTCGATGGATTCAAACGCGCTGGAGCTTGAGCGCGGTATTACCATCTATGCTAAAAACACGGCTATTTTTTGGAATGATACGAAGATCAATATAGTAGACACGCCTGGTCACGCAGATTTTGGTTCTGAAGTAGAGCGCGTGCTTCGCTCGATTGACTCGGTATTGCTGGTTGTCGACGCGCAAGAAGGCCCTATGCCTCAAACTCGTTTTGTACTCAAAAAATCACTCGAACTCGGTCTCAAGCCGATTGTCATCATCAACAAGATTGATAAACCCGCCGCTGATCCTGATAGATGCGAAGAGCAGGTACTCGAACTCTTTTTGGAGCTTGGCGCGTCAGATGCGCAGGCAGATTTCCCCGTAGTGTACGCGATCGGCAGAGAGGGTATCGCCAAGAAAAAACTCACTGACGAATCAAAAGATCTCACGCCACTGCTCGAGACTATCATCTCGCATGTAGCTGTTGCGTCATCTGCCGAGCGCGCAGCATTGCCGCTTCGCCTCCAGCCGTTTAACCTCGCGTACGATAATTTTTTGGGGCGTCTTGCTGTCACTCGTATTTACGAAGGCACCGTGTCAGTAGGCAAGCAGGTATTTATCAAAAAACCTACTGGCGAGACACGCGCAGGCAAGGTAACCAAACTTTTTACATTCAAAGGACTTGACCGCGTTGAGGCCGAGAGTGTTTCTGCAGGAGATATCGCGTTGGTCGCCGGATTTGCTGATATTGATATCGGTGAGACGGTCGCCGAGAGCGCTGATGCCGAACCCTTGCCGGCAATCGCGGTTGACGAGCCAACTATCGCGCTCAACTTTTTGGTAAATAGTTCACCGCTCGCGGGTCGCGAAGGTAAGTTTGTGACTTCACGACAAATCCGTGAGTATCTTGAGCGTGAGCTTGAGGTCAATGTGGGTTTGCGTATTGATTTTTCTGCTGCTGATAGTTATCGCGTGTTTGGCCGAGGTGAATTGCATGTAGCAATCTTGCTCGAAAATATGCGTCGCGCAGGCTACGAGCTTCAGGTATCACAACCACAAGTTATCATCCGCGAGCAGGGTGGTAAAAAATTCGAACCATTTGAGGAAGTAGTAGCAGATGTACCTACTGAATTTCAGGGCTCTGTCATCGAAAAGCTCGGGCTTCGCAAATTTGTCATGAAAGATTTGCGCATGGAAGGCGAGACGGTTCGTATGATTTTTGAAGGACCTACGCGCGGTCTTTTGGGATATCGCAGCTCGTTTGTCGTCGATACCAAGGGTGAAGGTATTTTGGCTTCGCGCTTTGTAGAATTTCGTGAACATGCCGGCGAGATCAAAAAACGCGCTGTCGGCTCTATGATCTCGATGACTACGGGCAAGGCGCTGGGGTTTGCGCTTTGGAATTTGCAGGACCGAGGCACGCTCTATATTGGTCCGAGCACCGAAGTATATGAAGGTATGGTTATCGGTAACACCGCTAAGGGTGAAGAGATGATGGTGAATCCTACCAAAGGCAAGCAATTGACCAACATGCGATCAAAATCGTCTGACGATGCGATTGATCTAACTCCTCCACAAGAGATTACCATCGAGCGCGGTTTGGAAGTGATGGCCGAAGACGAATATCTTGAGATCACGCCTATTAGCACACGCATCCGCAAGATGTATTTGACGGAAGCCGACCGTATCCGCGCACGCAAGAAATAAGCGTGCTAGACTATATATAAATGACACAACAAAATTCTTCCGAAGGTTTTTACGGTCTTGGCATTGCGCCAGGGCTTTTGCAGATTTTAGAAAAATTAAAATTTATCACTCCTACGCCGATCCAGCGCCAAGCAATTCCTGTGGGCGTTGAAGGTAAAGATGTCGTCGGTATCGCACAGACGGGTACCGGTAAAACGCTTGCGTTTGGTATTCCAATGGTGCAACGACTTGCGCAGTCAAAGGGTAGAGGGTTGGTGCTCCTTCCCACGCGTGAACTCGCATTGCAGGTAGATGAGGTTTTGCATACCGTTGGCAAATCGCTCGGGCTTCGTACAGCCGTACTTATCGGTGGCGCGTCAATCGGTCCGCAGATCCAAGCCATTAGGCGCAATCCGCATGTGATTGTAGCAACTCCCGGACGCCTCAATGATCATTTGGAGCAAAAAACACTTTCACTCTCCAATGTACATATGCTGGTACTCGACGAGGCAGATCGTATGCTCGATATGGGCTTTTTGCCGCAGATTCAGCGCATCCTCAAAATGTTGCCCCAAGAAAAACAAACCATGCTTTTTTCAGCCACACTCTCGCCAGAAATCATGAAGATCGCGTCATCTACGATGAAGTTGCCTGTGCGTATTGAGATTGCCCCACAAGGCACGACCTCCGAGCGCGTGATGCAAGAATTGTTTATCGTCAGAAAAGATTCCAAAAACCGTTTGCTCGAGAAAATTTTGACCGAGTATCATACCTCAACGCTGGTCTTTACGCGCACCAAACATGGCGCATCACGCGTGATGCGTGCGGTGCGTACCATGGGTCATAGCGCCGCGGAGATTCATTCAAACCGTACGCTCGGTCAGCGCCGAGAAGCGCTCGAAGGTTTCAAATCGGGAAAATACAAAGTACTGGTCGCGACTGATATCGCCGCGCGTGGCATTGATGTCACTGGTATTGAACTTGTCATCAACTATGATCTTCCATCAACCGCCGCTGATTATGTGCACCGTATTGGTCGCACCGCGCGCGCTGGCGCATCAGGCAGAGCTATCTCATTTGCGTTGCCCGAGGAACAGCGCGATATCCGTGATATCGAGCGCTTGATCCGCAAAAATTTGGATCGCTTGCCACTACCCGAACTTCCACCTGACCGACCTCGTGCGGACAACAAGCCAAACTATGACGAGAGCAAACCATTCCCACCACGCGGTAATGTGCGTAGGCGCACACCTCGCTCGCCGAGTCCGTTTGCAAACAGAAGTCGCCCAAGTTCCCAAAGCCGTTTTCGTAGACGAGATAGTGGAGGTGGCGAAGGTTTCGGTGGCCGCTAGCAGGCGAGTGCTGTCTTACATTGTGTCTTCGCCGGTTCTTGCAGACCATCGCATGATTTGCATTGCATCGCTTTGATGTCTGCGCCGCCAGTAGGCGCGCCTCCAGTCGGTTGCTTGTCCATCATGCCACCTTGCATCATACCATCACCCATCATGGCTTTGAGATCTACAAACTCCACATTGGCGGGGCGCTGGAATACGCCCTCATCGGGTGACCACGCGCTACACGAGTAATCAACTTCTTTGTTTACATCAGTAGTACCTTGTTGCTTGTTTTCCGGTTTATCGAAATCTGCGAAGTTCATCATCATACCTTGTGCCATTGATTCGGACCAGACATAGCTCTTGTCATTTTCGACAATCATATGGCTGTTTTCAATCTTGCCTGCGGCCACTGATGTAAAGTCACCACGCATACGACCACGCATAACATATACGGTACCAGACGAATCCGAGTTTTCTACTTTGTTGGTAAAGGTACATTTTTGTGGCGAGTTGACTGCCAAGAGCGCCTTGAGTGATGTTTTTTGGCTCATCATATGATCACCTCCGCCTGGCATATTGCCGCCGGGGCCTTTAAAAAGAAAGATTACAGCACCCACTACCACGACCCCTCCGATAACCGCAAAAAGAGTTTTTGTATTCATAATGCTAGTATAGAAAGTATATGCCGCGTGACAAGGGATTTCATGAGTATGTGATGCGTGAGGTGTTTGCGGGCATCGCGGGCATTTCATCACGCGGAATGTTCGGCGGGTGGGGAATTTATAAAGATGGTGTTTTCTTTGCGTTGATTGCCGATGGCCGTTTGTATTTTAAAGTAAATGATACTAATCGCGCAGACTTTGAAAAGGCGAGCTCACAGCCGTTTCGGTATTCGACTAAAGACAAAAAAGATGTCACGATGTCGTACTGGGAATTACCTGCAGAGGTGATGGATGACCGAGACGAGCTTGAACGGTGGATTGCTAAATCACTTTGCGCAAAAGGCAAAAAGTAGTAGAGTAAAGTCATGACTACTCATCGTAAACTCTATAGGTCGGCAGATGACCGCATTTTGGCGGGCGTTTGTGGCGGTATCGCAGAATATTTTGATGTCGATCCTGTGCTCGTCCGTATCGCGTTTGTGGTATTTAGTATGGGCGGTATGGGCGTTTTTGCCTATATCATTTTGGCGCTTATTATCCCATCAAAAGAAGGTGGTGCTCATGCTCGTGTTGATACGGGCGAGAAGGCGAGCGAGTTTGTAGAAGAAGCCGCTGAAAAAGTAAAAGAAGCTTTTCATGATATTGGTACGCACACTCCACGCTCGCGCGGACGAAATATGATCGGTGCCGTTTTGATCGGTATTGGGTTGGTCGCATTGTTGCATCAAGTATTTCCGTCCGTTTGGTTCAGGTGGCATATGGTGTGGCCCCTCGGACTTGTACTCGTTGGTTTTTGGATTATCAAATCACGCGACTAGTATGGAAGGTCAGGATCATCACAAAAGTATTAATCTCGGAAAGATTTTTTTGGGGCTTCTGCTGGTTTTCGCCGGATTGGTATATTTTGCGCGGGCGGCAGGTTTTTTGCCTGCATATGGTGGTATACATTGGACGCAACTATGGCCAGTTGTGTTTATTTTTCTCGGGCTTTCATTGGTTAAAACTCGTGGTGCGGCGGGCGTTATGGCAGGTCTTGCTCTCACCATTGTTGTACTTGGCATTACGGCGTACGCGATGTTTCGCGGCCAGTATCAGCCGATGCATCGCATGATGTTTGATATCGAGCATGATATCAAAAAAGAAATCCCATGGTTTTCTGATAGACCCTGTGGGCAAGATGGAATCTCAAACGATGACGATTGGCGGATGTTTCGCTACCAGCAGTAAATTTTGATTCTCTATGGATAATCCCTCGACGCTTTGGGCTTTTGTCGCTGGCGTGTTGATGTTTTTGGCTCCGTGTACGCTACCGCTCTTACCCGCGTATCTTGGGTTTATCAGTGGTGCGTCAGCGAGTGATTTTGCAGATCCAAAACTGCGTAAATCCATTCGCCTTCGTGTACTCTGGAATGGTTTTTTGTATGGACTCGGCTTTGCGGTAGTGTTTATCACGCTCGGGCTTTTGGTGGGCGTGGTGGGTGGGGCACTGGTGCCGTGGCGCAAGGTGCTCATACGGTTGGGTGGAGCGTTTGTGATTTTTTTCGGGCTTTCGATGGTCATCCCCAGTGCTCCGTTTTTTCGCGGCCTGCAAAGTGAGAGACGGTTTCGATTTGCCTCACTCCGGCCAGGGGGCGCTCTCGCTTCGTTTTTGTTTGGCGCATCGTTTGCGCTCGGCTGGACACCTTGCGTGGGACCCATCTTGGGTGGAGTTCTCACCTTTGCCGCAACTACTGCGAATCCGCTTGAGGGCGCATATTATCTAGCAATATTTTCTCTAGGGCTCGGGTTGCCATTTATGATTGTCGCTTTCTTTTTTGGATCAGCTGCCCAGTATATTGCGCACTTTGAAAAATACTTGCGTCGGGTCTCATATGCGGGCGGAGTGTTGTTGATAGTGCTCGGTATCTTGATGCTGTCTGATAACCTTGCGCGTTTTACTATTTTAATGTATCAGCTTTTTGGTACGGTACCGTATGAGGGCTTGCTCGAATATATGTAGAGTGATTGAATAGCAGTATGAAGAAGCAATCTACAATCATAAGTGTCGCTGTCGCTCTTATTGCTATTGGCGGTATTTGGTATGTGATGCAGGGGAGCCCCGCGCCGATCTCTTCGGCTCCGTCCATGCTCGATGGGTTTACTCAATGTCTCAAAGACAAGGGCGCAGTGTTTTACGGCGCGTTTTGGTGTCCGCATTGTCAGAATCAAAAAGCGATGTTTGGCTCATCGGAAAAACTATTGCCGTATGTTGAGTGCTCGACCGCGGACGGCAAGGGTCAGCTTGATGTCTGTCGCGAAAAGGATATCACAGGATATCCTACATGGACATTTGCTGACGGCTCGCGTGAATCAGGCGAGCTTGATTTGGTAGTACTCGGGCGAAAGACCGGTTGCGAACTTCCCAAGACTCAATGACCCAAACAACGCTGATGATGACCAACGCGCTTGCGCTCGCAACCGTGGGTATGCAGATTTTTATTGTGGTGGTAGTCGCCGCCCTGTTTTCTCAGCGTGCGCCGTGGCCACGAGCATTGCTTGGATTTTTGAAGCATCATGCATTGGCGTTTGGTTTTTTGGTCGCTGTAGGCGCGTTTGCGGGGAGTATATATTATTCTGATATTGTAGGATACGAGCCATGTTCTCTATGCTGGTGGCAGCGCGTTTTTATTTACCCGCAGATGATTTTGTTTGCTATCGCGCTTTGGCGCAAAGATAAAAATATTTTTGACTATACGCTGGCGCTCTCAATCATCGGTGGCGTGATCGCGCTTTATCATTCGTATATTCAATACGGAGGCAGTCCGTTTTTTGAATGTGGCGTAGATGCGGTATCGTGTGCAAAGCGTTTTGTTTTTGCGTTTGACTATATCACTATCCCGCTTATGTCGCTGACTACTCTCGTGACTCTCGGGCTTATCTCGGTCGTGGGGAGAAAAAAGTGAGCCCTCTTTTTGTTATCACGGGTCCGTCAGCGACCGGCAAAACTGCCGTTGTATCTGCATTGGTCAAGCTTTTTCCCGAGGCAGGCCATATGATCACGACCACCACACGCCCCATGCGTCAGGGTGAAGAGCACGGTAAAGACTATTGGTTTATGGAAAGAAGCGAGTTTGAGCGCGCAGCAAAAGCTGACGAATTTATCGAATGGGTGGAAACCTACGGCAATTTATATGGATCGAGCAAAGTACGCCTTGAGGATTTGCGCGCTAAGCATCCATTTGTATTTGTATTGCTCGATGTGCGTGGCGCCCATACTTATTTTGAAAAAGTGTCTGGCATGCAAGTGATCTTTATCAAGCCGGGGAATATTAATGATCTTAAAAAGCGTCTTGCGGAACGAAAATCATCCACTTCACCCGAAGAGCTCGAGCGACGCGCCAAAGAAATCAAGCGTGAGATTGAATTGGCTCATGAGTTTAGTACGGTCGTTACCAATATTGACGGCCAGCTCGATCAAACAGTGAGTGAAGTCGCACGCATTGTGCGCGAAACGCTTGCGAAGCGTGGATAATATTGGGATTATAGAGAAAATATGATTTTAGTAACTCATGCGGTAGTTGGTAGCGCGCTCGTGCATACGGCGGCGAGTGTTGGTGGCGCGCTTGCGGTGGGCGTGTTGAGTCATTATCTTTTTGATATGATCCCGCATTGGCATTATCATGTGCCAAAGGTAAAAGAAATATCATTGCGTGTGCCGGGCAGTGCGCCTATACAATTTTCACGAGCCCTGTTGAATGATGTCAGATGGATCGTGCTTGACCTGACAGCGGGCATAGTACTCTCTTTTTTATTTTTTAGCGGTTCATGGTTGGTGATTGGCGCGGGTGCGTTTGGTGCGGTGCTACCCGACTTACTGGTGGGCGCTTCAAAATTTTGGCCGCAAAAATTACTTGTTTGGCATGACAGATTTCACCGATGGATCCATACCGATATCCGGCTTGATGATCGTCCGATGCTCGGTATCACTTCGCAGGCAGGGATCGCGATACTTTTTGTTTTGCTTTTTCGGTGATAAGCTAGCGATATGCGAAAATATCTTGTCATTGCCTTTTTGGGTGCGTGGGTAGCGCTCGTACCCTTTTTACCCGTTCGCCCCGGCTCTACTCAAAAGCTTTTGTTGGGTACACTTGGCGGGCTTATCGTAGTATTGGCACTTTGGTCACTTCGCGAAACGAAAGAACAATAATATGCCGAAAAATCCGGCATATGACTATGTAATCATCGGCGGCGGTATCGCGGGTACGACTGCCGCGGAGACGATCCGTTCGCGTGATTCACAGGGTACGATAGCACTCATCTCACTCGAAACTGACCATCTCTATTCACGCGTACTCTTGCCTGGTTATATTCGTGACAAAATTCCGCGCGAGAAAGTTTTTTTGCGTACACTCGCGGACTATACCAAACACGGCATTGATTTTTTTGGTGGCCTTTCTGTTATAGGGTTTGAAGCGGCAAAGCGTGAGATTCATACGAGCGACGGTGCCATAATTTCGGGTATCAAAATTTTGATCGCTACTGGCGGTACGCCGCGGCGCGCACCATTTGCCGTAGGTATTGAGGATTATACCTTTCGTCTCCAGACTATTGAGGATGCTGATCGTTTTCATACATTTATAGCGGCTGATCCTGCGCCAAAGGGTAAGAACGCCATGATTGTGGGCGGCGGGTTTATCGGGCTTGAGTTTATCGAGACGGCGTTTGCGCGCGGATACAAAGCACATGTGCTTTTACGCGACAAGCAATGTTTTGGCAATCAGCTTGATTCACAGGGGTGGGGGGTACTGGAATCAAATTTTGGCAGGCACGGTATCATGCTCTATCCCGAGACTGAAATTCATAAGGCAGGATTTACCGACAAAGGCTTTACCGTCAGCCTTTCGGGTGGGTTCGATATCCCTACTGCGTGGATTGGATACGGAGTGGGAGTTGAACGCAATACACTATCATTTCAAGGTACCGGTGTGCATACTAATCGTGGCATTGTGGTCAATGAATTCTTAGAATCATCTATTGCGAGTATTTGGGCGGCGGGTGATGTGGCCGAATATCGCGATATTCGGTTTGGCGAGGATCGGTTGGTAGGTAATTGGACGAATGCGTTTTTGCAGGGCAAATGCGTGGGCCTCAATATGACCGCGCATACATCTACTGAACGCACTGCGTTTGATGCGGTGCCGACCTATTCAATAACCAATCTTGGGCTGCAGATCACTTTTGTCGGTATCACGGAGCCGCGTGAGGGTTGGGAGACTATTTCGCGCGTATGGGATGACGGCATGAGCTACGAACGGCTTTTTATAGGTAACAATGTGCTCAAAGGGGCTATCCTTATTAATCGTTTTCAGGATAAGATGGTAGTATCAAAACTTATCGAGACACAAAAAAATATTTCAGCACAAAAAGAAGCGCTGCATGATCCACAAACTCCGCTCTCATCGCTTTTCCCAGCCTAAATACACGGTGCCTACGCTGGGCGTCGCGGCACTAGTGGCCGCTGGTTTTTTTATTAGTACCCAGTCAAGTATTAGTTCAGTGTATGACCGCGATATCGTCGCCGCATCGGTAGAAAATATTTCAATAGGCGAGGCGCTTGCCCCCAAACATGAGCCGCCCGTGCACATCAAGCCGCCCGAGGCGGTGCGTGCTATCTATATGTCGAGTTGGGTGGCGGGTACGCCGTCGATTCGTAACGATATCATACATTTTGTGACCAATGGTTCTGAGATCAATAGCATTATAATTGATATCAAGGATGCCACCGGTAAAATTGCTTTTGAAGTCTCTGACAAAGAATTAAAACGCCTCGAATGGGCAGAAAAACGCATACCTGACATTCGCGCACTGATTCGCGAGCTCCACGGATACAATATCTATGTCATCGGACGCGTTGCGGTATTTCAAGACCCACATATCGTCAAAAAAATGCCGGAAATAGCTGTCGGCGATATCGGCGGTGGTATTTGGAAGGACCGCAAGGGGTTGCCATTTGTCGATGTGGGCGCCAAGTCCTATTGGGATTTGGTGGTGCGTATCGCGCGCGAGTCAGAACAAGTGGGCTTTGACGAGATTAATTTTGATTATATCCGCTATCCGTCAGACGGCGCGCTCTCGCGCGCGGTATTTTCGCACTCAGGTACGCGCGAGAAGTCAGATGTACTTGAAGATTTCTTTAAATATTTGCGCAGTGAGCTCAAAGACTTGCCCGTGCCTATATCAGCCGATGTCTTCGGGCTCACCACATGGTCCGAAGATGATCTCGGTATTGGGCAAATACTTGAAAAAATAGCGCCACATTTTGATTATATAGCTCCTATGGTGTATCCATCGCACTATGATGCGGGTTTTCAAGACTTTAAGAATCCGTCACTGCATCCATACGAGGTTATCTTCGCGTCAATGGAGCGAGCAAAGTTTCGCCTTGAGAAAATGGGTGAAGATCCCAAAAAACTTCGCCCATGGATACAAGATTTTGATTTACATGGGGTCCAGTACGGCGTTGCTGAGATCCAAGCGCAGAAAAAAGCTATCTATGATTCGGGTTTGAAGTCGTGGATGAGTTGGGATCCATCAAACAAGTATACGCGTCCGGCATATCGGCCTGCACAATAAAGATTTTTTGATACTTATACACAAGCGTTTAGCTTTTATAGTTCTATACTAAGACTATATGCTTTCTGGCAAAAGACAGCACTGGGTTGGGCTTAGTAAAAAAAGCCGTAAGGCGCTTGAACGATTTCCGTTCAAAGATTTTGCCATTCTCGTGCTTATCGCGATTATCGTCACGATGGCATGGACTTGGTATGACAGTACCCCGCGCCTTGTGCACGACTTTATGCGCGGAAACTTGCCCGATCTATCAGAGGAGATGCGTATCCGCAAAGAGCGGGGGCTTGTCGATCTCCCCGATGAGATCTTGCAAGAGCAGATGCGTGATATGCAGTCATTGCGTGAAGAAAAAGATATGGTTCAGCCATCAACATCAAAGCTTGATGTTGATATGCGCACATCGCAAAGACTCTATGAGAGGACTTTATCAAAACCCTAAAGGTTGCTTATTTTTTATTTTATTTTTAACAATTCTATGATTACAAAAGATTTTTTCAACAACATATCAGGAGTCGCAAAGAAAATAGCATGGTATTCTGCCGGTTTTGTCATCGGCGGGGTTGCGATAGCTGGGCTTACCACGCTTGCTGCATGGTCTGATCCAACAGCGGCACCCACAGGTGGCAATCCAGAAGCTCCACTCAATGTCGGCCCAAGCGCACAGGTCAAAGAAGGCTCGTTCGATGTTAATAGCAATCTTACAACGCATGGCTACCTCACAGTTTCTCGTACAGGCGCCGGTGCATTTTCGTTTGCTCAGCTCAATACCAAGGGGCCTACGGGCGGGTGTGCGGGCTGTGTTTCCACGCTCGGATATACATGGCGTCTTTTCACCACTGCAAATGATGTGAATACCGCGACCTATCCAGGGGTAAATGCTAACGCTTTTGAGGTTTGGGAGTATCCAGATAGCGGCGGATCATATGCTCGCCTTCAGATAGAAGATAAAGCAGCCGCCGTAACTCCCGGTATAGTTCGTATCAATAGTAATGGTACATTGCAGGTCAATAAAGATACCGCAACACAGTATAACGGTCTCCAAGAGCCAACTCTTTCTCTCGCCGAATGGACTGCAGGCCCTCTCAATAAACAAGCTTGGATCCAGTTTCATAATTCTGGAGATAATGAGGCATATATGCGTCTCGGAAAGGGGTCGGGTGGTCGCAGATTTGAATTCGGCGATAGCCAAGGAGCTGGCGCTGCAATTATGGTAGCAGCACCGTCTGAAGGTGACTCGTCGCAACTCAACAAGCATTTTGGTCGCATTTGGCATTCAGGTGCCGTGAATGGAAACCTACATATCGACGCCATGAAATTCAATGCGGCCGGTAATCTTGTTACTGCTGGGACAAGGGGTACTTATTTGAACTGGTTTGGCGGCGGTGCGGGCGTGCATATTGGTAGCGGGGTTCCTGGCGTCTATGGCAATTTGACCGCTGCTGTTGTGACACAGACGAGTAATCGCGCAAGTAAAGAGGACATTGCTCCAACTACATACGGTATCAATGAAATACTCCAACTCCAGCCAATTAGTTTCCGCTATATCAAGGATCCGGCGCGCATCAAGCATCTCGGTCTTGTGGCTGAAGATGTAGCACCTGTTATTCCCGAGGTAGTGACATTCAATGCGGATGGTACGGTTCTTGGCATTGATTACAGTAAGCTCACCGTACCACTCATAAATGCTGTAAAAACCTTAGACGCGAGAGTCGATGCACTTGAAGCGCATGCAGAAAGTACAATATTGAAATCACCAAACGGTACTTGCTTTGAAGTGAGTGTTGGTGATGACGGCGCACTCGCAACGCGCAAGGTAGAGTGCCGCAGAGAATAGTCATTACAATCCAAACTCATTTTTGAGTGATTGGTGCAATGCCCAGCAATATTTCTACAAGATTCCTACAAAAAAGATTTATAGCTCTCGCGTTTGGATTCGCGCTCTTTTTAGCGCCATCGTACGCATTTGCTGCAATCAGTGCAGGGGGGCCATACAACATTAATGGCACCTCCGGCCAATTGAGTGGGTCTACAAATAATAATGTTGCCGGCACCTATTGGGAGCAGGTAAGTGGTCCCGGAACATTGTCATTTACCCCGTCTACCGGTTCTTCGGGTCCGCAAGCCGTTGCATCTGCGCCGGGGCAATATTCTGTAAAATATTGCGCTGTGTTCGTTGAATGTTCTTCTCCCACCACGGTTTATTTTCTTGAGACGACAGTTAATGGGAGCACGATCACGGTAGAACAGGGAAGCTCAGCGAGTGGTTCCATCTCAGTATCAGCTGCTCCCAGTGGTTACGGTGGCGCTAATTTGGTTGTGACAAATTATTTGAACACACAAGGTGGCGTATCGGGTACTTCCGCGACACTTAATAGTTACAGTTGCGCGGTACCTTGTAGTAAAACATTGACTGTGAGTGTTCCTTCAAATATGCCGGTCGGTACCTACAATTCAGGGGTTCTCATAGATGTCTTCGGACCTACCTATCAGCGTGGCGCCGATTATATTACTGTACAAGTTGTTCCGCCGGCAGTTGCGGCACCCCCAACACCTACAGGTCTGACCGTAACGCCGCAGTGTTCGGGTACCAGCTCGCGCGTGCGACTCAACTGGGGCGCTTCATCAGGGGCTGACGAGTATGAAGTATCCAGGTGCGCAAATGCCGGATGTTCGCCATCATACTACGCTACTGTATCAAGTAATACTTATCTTAATACGAGTGTGACCTCAGGTACGCTTTACCGTTATCGTGTTCGCGCGTGTAATGCTGGCGGGTGTAGCGCTAATACTGCGCCTATTTTAGAGGCAACCGCGCTCAATTGTGCCGCATCCCCTCCACCAGCACCATCATGCAATACCGCGGTATTCAATTCGGCAACCAGTGGTTTTTATCCAAATAGTTTATCCAATGCTACAAAAATTTCTTATCCGACCCCGTGGTGTAATACGCTTGGGTACAAAGTGCGTTGTGATTTTGGTGTAGGGTCCGATACTATTCCCGCGCCCTCAGGCTGTGTTTGGGGCAGATGGGTGAACACTACGCAGGCGGAATTTGATTGCAACGGATATTCGGTTGTTACCCCAGATACCGTGATCAGTAAGACATGTAGTATTAGCGCTGGCGGTAGCGGTAATATTTGTTCTGCTGTAACAGGTCCCGCCATGCAGCTTTACGGCGACGAATGTCCAAATTGTTCGGCGAATTTTTCCCCATCTTCAATATCATCAGGTGGATCTGCGACACTTAACGCCACTGCCGAGTGGGATGTAAATTCGTTTTCTGTATGGAGTTGTACGGGCGGCATCAACCAGTCTGGTAGCTTTCAGGCTGTCTTCGGGCAAACGTTTACCAATATTCTTTCCTCTGCCAGTTGTAATGTGAGTGTTGATGCCCCCAGCGGTGTTTCAAGAAGTTGCGTAGCGAATTTGGGCGTAGGCAGTTCATGTGGCGCCACCGGACAAGCATGCTGTAGCGGGAATACATGCCCCATCTCAGGTGTATGTAGTGGTGGCACCTGTGTACCACCAGGACCTCCGCCACCCCCACCTCCTCCAGCGCCAGTTCCCCCGCCAATCGGTCTCGGGTGTAGTGGTGTCTCCGTTTCCGCCTCAACGGTATATGGTCCTACGGCAACATATGACGTCATCATTTCCGGTGTCACAGGGGCTTCGGATGTGCGCGTGCCACATTGGACAAATCTTAATGGGCAAAATGATATTGGTGGTTCGCCGTGGCCTGCGGCGACCAATCAAGATGGTGGTACTTGGCGCTATACCGTACAGCTCAACCATCATCTTACTGGAACTCCTGAATATGGGGCGGTGCTCAACCATGTATATCTCAATGGTTCTGCGCAGTATTGTGGCGAGGCGACCGTGCAATGGGATGCCGCGCCTCCAGTCGTCAACCAAAATCCCATCGGTTTCAATGACGGAGTTGCAAGTTGTGACAAGTTAAAGGGTTGGACTTGTGATCCCGACGCATGGAGTACGGGACTGCAGGTTCATATTTATGAGGGTTCGACATACTTAGATGCTGTTACGGCAAATATTACATCGGAAGCAGGTGTGAACACTGCGTGCGGTAGTACGCCAAATCATAGATTTGAATGGACTATTCCGGTCTCACTCAAAGATGGCGTGTCACATACACTCTCCGCTCGTCCCATCAACACTCCACCGGGTACCAACCTAACTCTTCCACTGTCGGGCTTAGCAAGTAATATTATTAACTGTTCACCTCCTCCTCCACCCCCGCCAACAAACAATTCTCAATGTGTCAGCATAAGTGCCCCGACTCCTGTAGAGGCCGGCACTACTTTTTGGACGACAGTGCAAATGAAAAATACTGGTACCAAGACTTGGACATCAGCGGAAAATTATAGCCTTGTCGCGTATGATGCGTCTATTGCACCATTGCCACCAAGCAAATGGTCTCCTGAACGGCTTGTGTTGCCGACTAGTCCAGTGTCTGCCGAGCAAACGGCCACTTGGGCATTTAATGTAACTGCTCCATTTGCCGCAGGTAATTACAATAATATATCAGGTACGCCATTTCCTATGTATGGCTGGACGATGGTAGATATGGTTGGCGCTACCCCTAGCGCCCCAGACGACTGGTTTGGTCAGGCATGTACACAGTCAGTAACAGTCACTCAAACGCCAGAACCGCCAACTGTAGCTGAGGCTTCATGCGCTACTTCGTGGGGTCCTGATATATCAATTGGCGGTACGCCAAATATTGGTAGAAATCCTGCGGTTGCAAAGCTTCCGTTTGGTGATGAGCGTCTCATAGTCGCTATGTGGGGTAGTGATAGTAGGGTTTATGTAAAAGAATGGGAAAATAATACGCTCGTTGATTGGTATCAAGTCAACAATGGTATGACGGCTGGACGGCCAAAACTTGTTACGATTAGTGGAGAGCTGTGGCTCTTTATTAGCGGTCTCGACGGATATTTACACAAGGCAAAGTATATAAGTGAAGGTACATGGAGTCCGTGGATACATACTAGTTTGCTATGTAATGCTACATGCGCCAGTTTGGGATCGGGTAGCCCATTTAATGGTTTTGGTCCAAGGACTGTTGACACCTCATGGGGTACTTGGCGCGCAAGCGTGGTTGGCGGTCAGGATGTGCTCCAAAAATGTGTGGAGGTGATAACGCCGCCTCCTCCGCCAGTAGGCCCACCACCACCCCCGCCACCACCAGCTGGACCACCGCCTCCTGTTGCTCCGCCCCCTCCACCAGCATCTTCGATACTTTTTGATTTACATGGCCATGGTTGGTCTCCCAATATTGGTTGGCTCGCGATGAACTGCGAAGATCAAGGAACCTGTGGCACGAGCAATTATAAAGTACAGGTTGATAGCGATACGGGATACTTACAAGGAGAAGCATGGTCTGCAAATATTGGTTGGGTTCAGTTTGATCCTATAAATATTTCTGACGCGCCAGAAGCTCCATTTACTCCTGCGCGACTTGCAAATGGCACCATGACTGGCTGGGCGCGCGCGTGCTCGGGCACCTACTATAAAGACTGCGTGAGCGCCACGCGCACTGATAACTGGGACGGTTGGATCAAGATGTCAGACAGCAATCCTATTGTCTATGGCGTATCGCAAATCGCCCAAAGACTTCTTGGGCACATCTGGGGTGGGGGAAGTCCTACTGCGGCAGTCCCTACCGATAGAGAGAATGGTTTGGGTTGGATTAAATTTTGCGACCTCACTGCAGCCGCGGGGTCACCGCTTTACTGCGGACACCCATCCGTCTGTGATCCAAATGAGGCCCCCGGTTCTCCTGAATACTGTGGTGTGACCATTGAAACCCAAGCGCCGCAGATTTCAGGCCTGTTGCCTGATGGGCCTCAAGCTATTGGAACTACGGATGCGATACTCCAGGCCGATACTAATATGAGTGCCACCTGCCGTTTCTCGACTGTGGCAAATACTGATTATGATGATATGACGAGGACATTTAACTCGTCCCCTGATGGTTTACATCATACAGCCCCTGTGTCGGGGCTGACTGATGGTAGCTCGTATATATATTATGTCAGGTGTGAAAACGAATTTGGTGATGAGAGTAGTGAAGCGGTCATTGATTTCTCTGTAGATGAGCCTCTTCCACCCCCCAACTTTAGTTTTAGTCACAATCCTTTCTGGCCAGAAGAAGGCGTACATGACGACCATTTTGGGCCTGATATCACGATGGGAAATGCCGATCTCT
Source organism: Patescibacteria group bacterium (assembly GCA_038064855.1). Classification (NCBI taxonomy): domain Bacteria; species Patescibacteria group bacterium. The sequence goes on along the minus strand of JBBTSE010000007.1, from coordinate 225,083 downwards.
CAAGTCTTACAAGGCTTAAATTTACGGGTACCGAGGGATTGGAAAATGCTCAAGTTACAGTTACAGTAACAGGTCTTTATGAAGACAGAGTGCCGTATATAAGCGAAACACAATATGGTGACGGCAGCATAACCAACGAGACTTCTTTACCGCTTTCGACGAAGATTACCCCTGTCTTGGATGGCGTTAACAGATTTTCTAGGATTGTCGTCATAACAAACGGTTCTGGTGAGGCCGACTTTAAAGTGCGAAGGCGCAATATTCAGCCCGGGCGATATATCATCACATTGCAGTACAGTATGCCAGGCGTGCCAAATAAAGAAGATACGCTCGTGCTCATCATTGGTGAAGGGACGCCTGGGTATATTGAAATCTAAATACACTATGGATATAGAAACTACTCAAATAGAATCAAGTCGCAAACCACTGCCTATCATTGTAGGTATTGTAGTCATCGCTCTCGTGGTGGGCGTTTTTTTTCTCCTCATGCGTGGGGCAGATAAAGAAAAGACTCAAGATCGCAATCCGGATGTCTCGGGTCTCCTCGATAGATGGCAAGTCGATAAATCTAAGGCATATGCCATAATCATGCCGGGAGATAAAAAATCAATAAAACAAGCAATGACACTCGACGCGTCCACAAAGTATGTATATCGTAGGGGCAAGAAACGCGACGCAGAGCGTCCAGAAGAAACAGGTGCACTCGCCAATATTTCCGAAGGTTTATATATTGGTGTTTATTTTAAGCAAGGCACGCAAATTGCCGATACTATCATCTATGCTGACTGGCCGCTCTAATATATTTATACAGATCTCACTAATTGTTTTTGGGCTTTTTATGTTGCCGAGTTTTGCGTTTGCGGCCCCTTTGCTCAGTATTAGTGGTCAATCAGGCACTCTCCCGCCACACTTTGTGTGTGGCGACCGTATTGTCGCGAGTATAAGCGGTGGAGCGCCCAATGCGAAAGTAGAATTAAGCTGGGATACAGCCCAACAGGCGCCCGTAGGATGGACAGAATTTCCCGGTACAACTAATGGCAGCGGTAGTTGGAGTTTTACAGGATCCAGCATTGATACCTTGTGGGCGGATAGCGGGAACAACGGGAGCTGGTTTAAAGCTCGCGTAGGTGGTGTTGAGTCAAATCAAGTACATTTCCCAGTCAATTGTGGGAAGCTCTCTCTCGATAGATCGTCATATACTTGCGGTCAGACTATTAATGTATCGGGTAGGCTATTTCTTGTAGCTCAACAAGGCCGGTTCAGATGGAGTAATGGTAATAATACATGGGAAGGAGTGCCTCTATGGACAAGCGTTGGCGGCAATTTTTCAAATTCATATCCTCCCGGAGGTATCGTTTCAACTTCAGATAATTTTTGGCCGATTCGCACCAATTATTGGATCGAGGCTCTAAATAATAATGGCGATCTTGTTTCCGATAGGATTTCTTTCGGTGTGAATTGCCCTATAGCAGGCCCTCCACCTCCACCACCAAACTGTCCCGGTGGCGCGTCAAAAAATTGTAGCGGTACACAGCAAAATCAATTTCGTTGTACGACTGGTTTGAGCAGAGAGCAGTGTCGTAGTACTACGGGTAGATGGTGTTGGGAGGCCGCCTCCAGTTGTAGCGCTGGGCAATCGTGTAGTGGTGGATCTTGCGTTACTCCACCACCCCCACTCCCGCCTCCACCAGGACCTTCATGCAATGCGCGCACTTTTGCGCGTCCGCCGAGCGGTTTTTACAATACTGCTGGTGCAAGTATCACTTCGATCGCGCGCAACACTACGTTTGATATCCTTTGTAACTATACCGTTGGCACTAATGATACGGGTATTATTCCTGTCACGGCCGGCGCGCCTAATTGTGGTTGGATCGATTTTGTCGGCACCTCAGCACGTTTTCGATGCAATGGCGGCATTGCCACAGCCGGTACCTATACGTATGAATGTAAGGTCGGACCGTCAGCTCTCCCGCTTGATAACTCGTGTTTCCAAGACAACCCAATCGGTTCTATTACTATTACTGGAGGTGCCACACCTCCGCCTCCACCCCCACCTCCGCCGCCAGCACCAGGATGTTCTAATACATGGAATTCAACGAGTGGTGGCACCTACGATAAAGATGGCTTGGGGACTCAGTGCGGGTGTGATTCATGGGATCGATGTGGTAATTACAATGGACCATTTAGTCCTTCGCCAGATCCATGGTGTTCGCCTCGTCCGGGGGGATGTCCACTACCTCCACCACTCCCACCTCCACCTCCGCCTCCACCCCCGTCAGCAGGGCGGTCAGATTTGGAGGTGACAAATTATTGGACTGACCCGGCGACGATACTTTCTGGTAATTTGGTTGATTTCGCGGCGATTGTACGCAATCAGCCAAGCGCTACTGCCGCGCCGGGGGTAATCACGCAAACTTCGCTTTGTCTTGATGTGGGAAGTTCCACAATTGGTGTCTGTGATGTAAATATCAATCGCAATACCAGCAGTCTTTCTCCTGGCACATCAGAACAGGAATCTTGGGTTGATGTATGGACGGCTGTCGCGGGTACTCATACCTATCGTATTTGCGCTGATGCCGGTTCAGCCGTGACGGAATTAAACGAATCAAACAACTGTGTTACGAGCACATTTACTGTAGGCACAGTACCTCCACCTCCACCGCCTTCGGCATGCACGCACAGTGTCTACCCATCAAACAAATTCCATGTTTGCTATTTTGATACGACCGCGGCACCTACAGGCGCTGATCCAATATTGCGTCAAGAAGACGAGTCTCTGATAGCTGCAACGCCCACGACGCTAGTAGGCGCGCTTCCTTCGGTTATTGATCATGATTGGGGTACGGGCGCGGTAGGCGGTACGACAGAAATCAATACCGTATCAGGCGTGTGGAGAGGAGAGATCAATCTTAGGCCGGGCATTTATACATTTCATGTGACTTCAGATGATGGTGTAAAGTTTGCAGTTGGTATCGGAGGCACCATGACTAATGTCATTAATGAGTGGCAAGATCAAAATTTGGTTGATCGCGCCAGTGAACCTGTCACATTGCCAGGCGGTCCTACACGTATGCGTTTGCGTTGGTACGAAGACGGAGGAGGTGCACGTATTAAACTTTGGTGGACATTTACCCCAGGTGGCGACCCACCACCTCCGCCCCCACCTCCACCCTGCGATACAGTCGGTGCTGCTTGTTGCGGCAATACCTGCGGAGGCGGGCTTGTATGCGATGAAGATTTAAATATTTGTATCAATCCTGAAGGCGATTTACCGACGGTAACTCTCGAAGCTCCTGATGAGAATGAAATAGTAAATACTGCACGAAGCACCGTTCCCTTCGATGGCAGCTCCGCCAGTGTTATGCCCGTTACTTTCCGTTGGGAGTTCGCCGACGATGCGGGCGGGACACAATCACACTATCGTTTGTATGTTGGCGATATTACCGATGAGTTTGACAGCAATGGTGATGATCTCGATTCTGATAGCGGTTGTGTTGTAGACGGCGATTACAGCCTCAGTATCGAGTGTGCTAAGTATACGGCCGATTTTAGTAGCAGTCTTGGTGGAGAACCTTTTAACGGAAAGGCTATCGCATCACCGGCCGATGATCGTAGTCGCACGGTAAATCTCCGCGTCAACCGCAAATATGTATGGACGGTGGCCGGTCGCTCAAGTCAAGGCGATCCATTACAGCCACCCGCGTTTGACGAAAGACGATCAGATATATTGGTGACCGGATATCGTGTGTTTGACACAGGCGCTGGCATTATTAGCGGGGGAGATATCTATATTAAGCGCATTGATAGAAACGGTAATCTTTTTACTGAAATAACTGATGCTTTCATAGGTACTGACACAGAAGGACAGCAAAGAAACCCAGCGCGGTTTGAAGGGTTAAATCCAGGCAATAGCGATTTCCCTACAGCCGCGTTTACAACGCCGGTCAACGGATATACTTTGTTCGCTGGAGTCTGCCGGTATGCTCGATTAACGATACCTTGTGATCCGGCGACATTTACACGCATGACGTATTCCGTGCCATGGCTCGCGTATTTTATTGACGGCATTGATATTGTCAATAATGAAATTACGCATGTGGTTATTAAGTATCTCCCGCAATGTTCTGACGGTCTTGACAATGATGATCCTGATGGCGATGTCGACGAAGATGACGCGGGGTGTCATGTCGATGGTGATCCGACAAAACCCTATGATCCAAACGACACTAACGAAGGTGATGAGCCCGTAGGCCCGGGCGGAGATTTTACCATTACTCATATCCCGTTACAGTGCGATCATATTTCGAGCGATGATTTAACTTGTATATCAGGTAAGCCGTGGCACCCTCATCATTTTGCGGATCTCCGGTTTGGTACATTTCAGCTTTCCAATGAAATTGTCGTCAAAATACAAAGTGTCGCGGGTTTTGCAGGCATCGTAACACTCAATATCGGTGGTATGTCGCTCGATCATTCACCAGTTTATGATCCTGGCGACGCAAATGCGGACGGTCTCCCTGATAATATGGGGGATGGTGAGGCTGATGATCTTTCATATCCTTTGTCGACAGGGTCCAAAGTAACTCCCGTGCTCGATGGTACAAATAGGTTTTCTCTTCCGGTTATCATCAGCGCAGATGGTGTGTCTGAGGTACGACTTAAATTGCGGCGCGTTAACATCCCGCCAAATCGCTATGTAATGAAAGTAACCGGTTCGGCAACAATAAATGGCGTGACGGTCACAAAACCTGACCCACTTTTGGTGGTTGTAGGTGAGGGGACTTCAGGCTACCAAGAGCGATAAACTAATGATTCTCGAATTTTACGGTCTTGAATGCTCGCATTGCGAGGCTATGAAGCCACTCGTCGAGCGACTGCGCAAAGAAGGTGTTGCGGTAGAATCTCTGGAGGTCTGGCATCAAAAAGAAAATATCGAAAAGCTTCATACCTACGACAAGGGTCATTGTGGTGGTGTACCATTTTTCATCAATCCAGCGACAAGCAAGTGGATTTGCGGCGAGGCCTCCTACGAGGAGCTCAAAAGTCTTGTAGAGTAGGCGTTTTTCCTTTGACCGTTCATATACGCGTGATACAATGCGCACATGTATGATCTTGTTATAATTGGTGGTGGACCGGCCGGCGTTGCGGCAGGGGTCTACGCTGCTCGAAAAAAACTTTCAATCTTACTTATCACAGAAACATTCGGGGGGCAATCCGAAGTATCGGCTGATGTTCAAAATTGGATTGGCACAAAAAATATTTCCGGTTACGATTTAGCACAAAATCTTGAAGGGCATGTGCGCGCCCAAGAATCTGTCACGATTGTGACGGGTGATCGTGCGAAACTTGTCACGCAAGAGCCCGATAAGACCTTTGCGGTACTCACCGACGGTGGTATCACTCATAAGGCAAAAGCTGTTGTTCTTGGTTCTGGCTCACGCAGGCGCAAGCTCGGCATTCCTGGGGAAGAAGAATTTAACGGTAAAGGTGTCGCGTATTGTTCTACCTGCGACGCGCCGCTCTTTGGTGGTAAGGATGTGGCAGTTGTCGGCGGTGGCAACGCAGGGTTGGAAGCCGCTCTAGATTTGGTGCCCTATGCAAAAAAGATTTACTTACTCGAGTACGGCACCGTGCTCAAGGGCGATCCGGTCACCCAAGAAAAAGTACATAAAGCAGGTGTCGAGGTTATTTTCAACGCGCAAACCATTGCTGTTCATGGTGATCGTGATGGCAAATTTGTAGCCGAGCTTGAATATCAAGACAAAGTATCGAGCGAGAAACGGCGCTTGCCCGTTGGCGGCGTCTTTGTTGAAATTGGCGCGGTGCCGAATTCGGAGATGGTTAAAGATTTACTGACACTCAACAAATTTGGTGAAGTCATCATCGATCATCGTACGGCGGCTACCTCACGCGAAGGTATTTGGGCGGCAGGCGATGTGACTGATGCATTATATAAACAAAACAATGTTTCTGCCGGTGACGCAGTCAAGGCCGCACTCTCAGCACATGCGTATCTTCAGCGTACTGGGGAAACAAAATAAATCTATGAGAATTGCAATCAATGGTTTTGGTAGAATCGGGCGTCTCTTTTTGCGTCAGGCATTTGGCGTCAAAAATATTGATATTGTCGCGATCAATGATTTGGGTGATGTCGACAATCTCGCCTATTTGCTCGCTCATGATACGGTTTATGGCAAATGGCATCATGAAGTAAGGGCGGATACCGTCAAGAAAACAATCACGATTGATGGTATCGTCATCCAGTTTGTCCAAGAGCGCGAGATAGCGCATTTGCCGTGGAAAGCTATCGGTGTTGATGTGGTAGTTGAATCGACGGGGCTTTTCGAATCATTTGAAAAAGTGCGGCCACATCTAGCGGCTGGTGCAAAACGCGTAGTTATTACGGCACCTGCAAAGGACAATGATAGCGCTGATGCCAAAACAGTATTGAGTGGTATCAATGAGATCGATCTTAAATCAATCACTATCTCATCAAATGGATCATGTACGACCAATTCCGTATCGCCTGTGATGGCGATACTTTCCGAAAATCCTGGGATTGAACACGCCATGCTGTCTACCGTACACGCTTATACCGCTACTCAGCGCATCGTTGACGGCCCTGACGGTAAGGATTGGCGCAGGGGGCGTGCGGCCGCACAAAATATCGTACCCTCGACGACGGGTGCCGCGATTGCGATTACTCGCGTTGTGCCGAGTCTCACAGGTAAGTTTGATGGCATCGCGCTTCGTGTGCCGGTACCCGCCGGTTCTGTCTCTGACATCACTTTTGTGGCAAAGCGTGCGGTGACTGTAGATGAAATCAATAATATTTTACGCAAAGCCGCAACAGAGCCTCGTTGGGAAGGTATCTTAAAAGTCAGTGACGACGAGCTTGTGTCTTCAGATATTATCGGCGAGTCGTATGGCGCTATCATTGATACAAAGTTTACGCGTGTTGTCGATGGCAAACTCGTCAAAGTTTTGTCGTGGTATGACAACGAGTGGGGGTATGTACACACCCTCGTGCGTCATGTACAGCGTGCCGGTGAATCACTCTCATAATATATGAAAATTTATCTCGCATCAGATCACGCGGGCTTTAGTCATAAAGAAGCTATCGCGCACATGCTTGTCGTAGCTGGTCATGAGATAATCGACTGCGGAGCTGTTTCATACGACGCAGCTGATGACTATCCTGCGTTTATGCATAAAGCCGCGCTCGCGGTGAGCAAAGACTCCGCATCGAGAGCAGTTTTATTTGGTGGCTCGGGGCAGGGTGAGGCGATTGTGGCAAATCGCCGTACTGGTGTACGCGCGGTAGTGTACTATGGTGGTTCACTCGATATCATCAAACTCTCACGCGAGCACAACGACGCCAATGTATTGTCACTCGGTGCTCGTTTTCTCTCTATAGATGATGCGAAGGCCGCAGTATCGTTGTGGCTTGGGACTCCCTTTTCTGCCGATGAGCGTCATGTACGACGCATCGGCGATATTGATAGCAAACACATATGACGGAGATTGTCCCTGCAATCAATGTGCGGACATTTGCCGAAGTTAAAGAGCGAATCCGTACGGCAGAAAAATATGCTCGCTGGGTTCATATTGATGTAGCTGACGGCACATGGACGCCAGATACCGTGTGGCATGATGCAAAAGAGTTTTTTGGTTTTACTTCACCCGTGTCTATCGAGATTCATCTCATGGTTACCAATCCCATGGCTAAGATGGTCGAGTGGCTCAAGACACCTATGGCGCGTCTTATCTTTCATATAGAAGAGGCAGAAGACCCGCGGCGCATGATCCGCATGATTCGTGACGCGGGCAAAGAGGCAGGACTTGCAGTCGCCCCACCCACCGCACCTGATCTTTTATTGCCGTATGCCGATGATGTGCAGCTTTTTCAGATACTCGCAGTATCCCCTGGTCCTTCGGGGCAGGGTTTTGATCAAAAGACATTAGAGAAAATCGCTTTTTTGCGTGAGCGCGCTCCTCACCTACCTATCGAAGTTGATGGAGGTATCAAGATTGGTATCGCAAAGACTTGCGCACATGCAGGAGCATCATATCTCGTCGCGGGTTCAGCGCTTTTTGCGGGCGACTTGCCTTTTGTCGAATCTTTTGAAAGACTGAGAGGCGATGTTATATAGCCTTTATTCTAAAATGTTTTTTCGCGTTAGCACGGCGGTGCTCTTGGGCGTGCTCATCGGCATGCTCGGTTTTGTGGCAGCCGATTATTTTGAAGGGAGTCTTTTTGCTCGCGAACTGGCAAATAATAAACTGGTAAGCAGTCTCGATCCGCTTCGCGCCTCTACGGGCGAGGAGTTTTTTTACCAACCCCTATCTGCGCGCAAACCGCGTATTCCCGAGACGGGGAGAGCGGTGCATGCGGATCTTGCTTCGATGACGCTCGCGCTCTATGAAAATGGTTTAAAAATTACTGAGGTGCCGATTATTTCAAAAGGCAAACCGGGATCTTTCTGGGAAACTCCTACGGGAGAATACCGTGCGCTTACCAAAGAAGAAAATCATTTTTCATCGATTGGACAAGTGTGGATGCCGCATAGTATAAGTTTTTTTGGGAACTTTTTTATTCACGGTTGGCCTACCTACGCATCGGGGGATCCGGTGCCAGAAGGTTTTTCAGGCGGGTGTATTCGTCTGAAGACTGAAGATTCTAAAACAGTCTATGATTTTGTAAGTCACCAAACGCCAATTATCGTCAGCGAAGATACACCGTCGGTTGTAGGTGAACGCGGATATATTGCGCTTCGCAATACGCGCCCACCTTCGTTGTCGGCTGCGGCATATGTCGTAGCGGATATCGATAGCAATTATGTATTTCTTGAGAAAAATAGATCCGAACGGCGTTCGATCGCGTCGATCACAAAACTGATGACAGCAGTCGTTTCGCTCGAAGCTATCAATCAAGAGAGAGATATTGTCATTAATAAAAAAGATGTTGATATCCATGGCGATTCTGGCAGCTTGACTGTCGGGGAGGTGTTCACGGCAAAACAACTTTTAGCTCCTCTCCTTCTTTCTTCTTCAAATGATGCGGCCTATGCGCTTGCCGATATCACCGGCAGAGGACACTTCGTTGAGTTGATGAATAAGAAAGCTGAGGCGCTACAACTTACCAATACCCATTTTTCTGACCCATCAGGTCTCGAGCTCACCAATCAATCAACAGCTGAAGAGCTCGCGTATCTTATCAAATATATACGTGACGAACGATCACCACTGCTCACACTTTCTCGTCAGCGTACGGCAAAACTTGAGACCAATAAAAAAGAACATATCTGGTACAATTTTAACTGGCATAGTGTTGATGATGAATTTTTGGGTGGCAAAGTAGGCTATACGAGTGCGGCAGGTAAAACGATGGTTGCACTCTTTCGCTTGCCGGTATCAGAATTTGCCACGCGCGATATCGCGGTAGTAGTACTCGGATCAAACGATCAAGAGCAAGATGTGCGCAAACTCGTCACATGGGTAAAAGCAAACTTTGTGTACGGTAGTTTGTCTGACGAGAAGCCAGCTGCCGCAGCTCCCATCGTCTCCGATATACGCAAAGATGAGTCCATCAAGCTTCTTTTTACTGGCGATATTATGATGGATAGAGGCATCCGCGCGACTGTTGAGAAACATCGTGGCGACTATCTTTTCCCGTTTGAACACATCACTGAAAAATTGCGCAGTGCCGATCTCGCGTTTGGCAATCTTGAAGGTCCGATATCGGATGTGGGTAGCAAGCAGGGCTCGATTTACTCGTTTCGCATGGACCCCGCGGTGACGAAGGCGCTCTATGATGTAGGGTTTGATATCGTATCGCTCGCTAACAATCATATGGGGGATTATGGTCGTGGGGCGATGGAAGATACCATGCGTCGTTTGCGCCGTGCAGGTATTGAATACACAGGAGCCGGATGGAATAAAAAAGAAGCATATGATGTGACGGTTATTGAACGAGGCGGTACTAAGCTTGGTTTCTTGGGTTTTTCCGATGTGGGGCCGACTTGGATGCAGGCGGGCGACACACTCTCTGGTATCGCGATTGCTGATGTTGAGGTTGTAAAGACGGCTGTTCGACAGGTGCGAGAGAAGGTTGATATACTAATAGTATCGTTTCATTTTGGCGAAGAGTACGAGACTCACTCGCGTCGTGTCCAACAAGATTTGGCGCGCGCTGCGATAGATGCTGGCGCGTCAGTCATTATCGGGCATCATCCGCATGTCGCCCAAGAGATCGAACAGTATCGCAATGGCGTTATCGCCTACAGTCTTGGCAACTTTGTTTTTGATCAGGCGTTTTCATCCGAAACAAAAGAGGCTTTGATGTTTGAGGTGACCATCAAGAATAAGCGTATCGATGATTTTGAAGCAATACCCATCAAGTTCAATGCAGATTTTCAACCAATAATTGCACAATGAATTATGTAGATGATAAAAAAGTAGCCGAACTCGAGATCAAGGCGAATGACATTCGTCAGTCGATCATCGAGATGCTCGTCGCTGCTGGCTCGGGTCACTCAGCGGGGCCTTTGGGTATGGCTGATGTTTTTACCGCTCTTTACTTTCATCTCCTCCGTCACGACCCTAAAAATCCAGCGCTTCCCGAGCGTGATTTTGTCATACTTTCCAATGGTCATATTTGTCCCGTACAGTACGCGACAATGGCGCACGCGGGATATTTTCCGGTAGAAGAATTAAAAACCTTGCGTAAATTTGGCTCACGACTGCAAGGTCATCCGCATCGCACAAAATTGCCCGGCATCGAGGCGAGTTCCGGACCACTGGGTACGGGTATCTCACAAGCAGTCGGCATGGCGCTCGCACTTCGTATGGATAAAAAGACTAACTTTGTATACGCGCTGATGGGTGATGGCGAGCAAGATTGCGGTATTGTGTGGGAAGCTATCATGCTCGCGGGTCGCGAACAGCTTTGGAATCTGATTGGTATTATTGATCGCAACAATATTCAGATAGACGGTTTTACCGAAGATATTATGCCGCTTGAACCGTTGCGTGAAAAATACGAATCATTTGGTTGGCATGTCATCGATGTCGATGGGCATAACATAGAAGAGATTGTAAACGCGGTTAGCGAGGCAAAAGCTATTTATGAAAAGCCAAAGATGATTATCGCGCATACTATTCCGGGTAAGGGAGTTGATTTTATGGAGCGGCGTTTTGAATGGCACGGTAACCCTCCCGGTAAAGGTCCTACCGATACAGTGCCCGCCGATAAACAGGCGGCTGAAGCCCTTCATGAGCTTCGTACACTCAGAGGTCGGATCAAAGGCGAGCATGAGTAGCCAAGATGTTACCACACGCAAGAGCGAGTATCGATTGGCCGCAGTAGGCATTCTCGCAGTAATCGTCGCGATAGCGACTGTCGTACAGATGAATCACATTATTGGCGATATTGATCGCATCACAGCAAGACAGCAAGAACAGCAAGATTTATTACTTAAAAGTCTTCAAGAGCATAACGCAGTAGAAGCACAAGAAACCCAATGATATTTTCAGGCGCACAATTGCATACCGACACTCTCGATATTAAAAAACTCGAGCAAAAGCCCACGCGCGCTGGTTTTGGCGAAGGCCTGGTAGAAGCGGGTGACAAAGATCCGAGTATCGTAGCGCTTTGCGCCGACCTTACTGAATCAACCATGATCTTGCCATTCAAGAAAAAATATCCCACGCGCTTTATCGAGATTGGTGTAGCAGAGCAAAATTTAGCGGGGGTCGCCGCTGGCATGGCTGCTCTTGGTAAGCTTCCCGTCATCTCTTCGTATGCGATGTTTAGTCCCGGGCGCAATTGGGAGCAGATTCGTACTACTATTTGCTACAACGAACAGTCGGTTATCATCGTCGGCTCGCACGCAGGGGTTTCGGTAGGCCCTGATGGCGCCACACACCAAGCCGTTGAAGATATGGCGATCATGCGTGTGTTGCCGGGCATGACGGTTGTATCACCTTGCGATATGATCGAGGCAAAAAAAGCAATATTAGCGGCAGCAGTATTGCGCAAACCTCTTTATTTACGCCTCCATCGAGAAAAAAGTCCTATTTTTACTACCGCCGCGACTCCCTTTGCCATTGGCAAAGCAGAAATATTTTTTGATTCTGATCCAACGGCGTGCGATGTTCTCATCATTGCTACAGGACCGCTTGCGCACAATGCGCTGTTGGCTGCGGGCGAGCTTGAAAAATCCGGAAAAAAAGTGCGCGTGATTAATTGTCATACGATAAAACCACTCGATGAAAAAACTATTTTAGATGCTATCCGTGCGGCGCGCCGCGTAGTCACGGTAGAAGAGCATCAAGTGGCAGGAGGGTTGGGGTCAGTGGTCGCGGAGCTCGCCGCGCGCGAATGCCCTGTGCCTATAGAATTTATTGGTGTACAAAATCGCTTTGGTGAGTCCGGAGAGAAGAACGAGCTCATCGAGCACTTTGGTATGGGTGTCTCACATATTGTCGCCGCGGCCCAAAAAGTTATGAATCGATCTAGCATATAATGATGAGGTATGATTTTGTAGCGATAGGCGATGTTGTCACCGATGCGTTTATTCGTATTGCTGATGCCAACGCCGAAGTGAGAGATGGCAAGCTGTCGCTCGGCTACGGTGACAAGATCCCTTTTGAACGGGCGCATATTATTCCTGCGGTTGGCAACAGTGCCAATGCTGCGGTTGCGGCCGCACGCCTCGGTCTTTCAACTACATTTGTAAGTAATATCGGTGATGATCGCGCTGGTGATGATATTATCACCCAACTTAAAAAAGAAGATGTCGATGCGTCATTTGTGCATCGCAATCAAGGAGTCGCGTCAAACTATCATTATGTACTTTGGTACAAAGATGATCGTACGATTTTGATAAAACACGAACGATACACCTATCATCTGCCAGTTATGGGCGATCCAAAATGGATTTACTTTAGCTCGGTAGGTGAGCACGCAGATCAGTTTCATGATGATGTCTCTACTTATATGCGCCAACATCCTGATGTAAAGCTCGCGTTTCAGCCGGGTACCTTTCAGATAAAGCTTGGCACACACCGATTGCGCGATCTGTATAAGCGCACCGAACTTTTTTTCTGTAATCGAGAGGAAGCAATGCGTATTTTAGAGACAACGGATAATGACATCACCAATCTTGTGCGTGGCATGCATCACCTAGGTCCCAAGCTTGTCGTGATCACTGATGGTCCGAAGGGCGCGTACACTTCTGACGGCACAACGATTTGGTATATGCGCCCCTATCCCGATCCCAAGCCACCCTTTGAGCGCACGGGGGCGGGGGACGCGTTCTCTTCTACTTTTACATCCGCGCTTACACTCGGTCTTACGCTCGAAGACGCCATGCGATGGGGGCCTATCAATTCGATGTCCGTTGTTCAGTATGTAGGTGCACAGGAAGGACTGTTGCGCCGGTCACAGCTTGAAAAGTATCTAGTAGAGGCGCCGGCTGATTATAAACCCAAAGAATTTGCAAAACTTTCATGATTCCACCACTCAAAGAAATATTGGCGCGCGCAACGCACGAACACTGGGCAGTGCCGCATTTCAATGTGCCAAATCTCGAAATGCTCAAAGCAATCATTGAGGCGTGTGTGGAAAAACGCTCACCCGTCATGATAGGTACCTCTGAGGGCGAGCGCGAGTTTATCGGGCTTGAGCAAGCTGTCGCACTCATCAAGAGTTATCGCGATGAATATCAGATGCCATTTTATCTCAACGCGGATCATACAAAATCTGTCGAGAAGGCAAAGGCGGCGATTGACGCTGGATATGATTCTATTCATATCGACCTGTCAAAAGAGTCGCTTGAAGATAATCTTCGCAAAACAAAAGAAGTGGTAGATCACGCGCGGGCAAAAAATGAAGCCATATCGGTCGAGGGCGAGATTGGCTATCTTATGACGGATTCTTCAAAGGTGTATAAAAGCGCCATTGAGGTACCGCCCGAGAGTCTTGCAAATCCTGATGATGCCGCGCGATTTGTCCGCGAGACGGGGGTAAATCGTTTGGCTCCCGCGGTTGGCAGTATCCACGGTATTGCCCTCAATGAGCCACATTTGGATATCCCACGCATCGCGCGTATCCGCGCACTTTTGCCTGACACAGCGTTTGTACTTCACGGTGGCTCGGGTGTGCCGCACGATCAAATCAAGGAGGCGATTACAGTGGGCATTTCAAATATTCATATTTCGACCGACTTGCGTGTAGCGTTTGTTGATACGCTTCGAAAAGAACTTGAAGAAGAAAAAGACGAATACGCGCTTTATAAGATTATGGCGCCGGAAATTGCCGAGGTAAAAAAAGTGGTATTACTGCATATTGACCTTTTCGGAAGTGGCGGAAGAGTGTAAGATATATTTATTATGGCTACAAAAGTATTTATTACAGAAAAGATACCTGACAGGGGGATTCTTAATCTTCAAAAGCAGGGTTATGAGGTGACGGTGAGTGAAAAAGATGGACCGCTCACCAAAGAAGAATTGGTAGCGGCACTCACTGGCAAAGAATATAACGCCGTTTTGTCGCTCTTAACTAATAAGATAGATGAGGAAGTATTTAATGCGGCCGGCAAGCAATGTAAGATCTTCGCAAACTTTGCGGTTGGCTTTGACAATATTAACTTACAGGCGGCACGCGATCGGAGCATGTATATCACCAATACTCCCGATGTACTTACCGAAACAGTTGCCGAGCATACCTTTGGTCTCATCGTTGCGCTTGCGCACCGTATGAGTGAGGGCGATCGCTTTATGCGCAAGGGACTCTATAAAGCGTGGGGGCCAATGTTGCTCTTGGGCACTGATGTCTTTGGTAAAACCTTGGGCATTGTGGGGCTGGGGCGCATCGGCGCGCGCGTTGCTCATCATGCCGTCCGTGGCTTTGAGATGAAGATTATTTACTATGATGTAAAGCGCAACGAACAGTTTGAAAAAGACTATGGCGCCACTTTTGCGCCAACGGTTGAAGAGCTTCTTCCCAAGGCTGATTTTGTCAGCATTCATGTGCCACTTCTCGAATCCACCCAACATCTCATGAACGATGCTCGGTTTAAAATGATGAAAAAAACTGCGTTTCTCATCAATACGGCGCGCGGGCCCATCGTCGAAGAAGAAGCTCTCTATCGGGCGCTTCGTGAGAAAACGATTGCAGGCGCAGCACTCGATGTCTATGAAAAAGAACCAAAGATTGATCCACTGTTCTTTGAGCTCGAAAATGTCCTACTGACCCCGCACATCGCGTCAGCTACTATCGAGACGCGTCAAAAAATGGCTGAGACAGCCGCAAACAACATCATCGAGGCGCTTGCAGGACGCGTACCGCCAAATATCATTGTTGTAAAATAAGATCTTCCCAAAAGTGCTTACTCTCAAAGGGTATCTGGTATTTTTTTAGGGTTTCTGGTATTATAGGGGAATGCAAAAAATACTTGCTAATAAGCGTATCGTTTTCGGTAAAAAAGTAAAAGACCTTCGTGCGCAAGGCCTTGTTCCTGCGATTGTCTATGGTGGCGTAGGTGAGCCATCTTCACTTTCTGTAGGCGCTCAAGAGTTACTCAAGGCATACCGGTATGCCGGTGAGTCAGGCATGATCGAGCTCGATATCAAAGATGGTGGCAAAAAGAGCGTGTTGATCCACGAGATTACTTTTGATCCAGTAAAATCTTTACCGCTCCATGTTGATTTTCATGAAGTGGCAGCTGACAAAACCATTAAGGTTCATGTGCCGATTGCATTTACCGGTGAATCAGAAGCTGTCAAATCTTTGGGCGGCGTTTTAGTGAAAGTGATGCATGAGATAGAAGTTGAAGCATTGCCAAAAGATTTGCCCCACGAGATTTCAGTTGATCTTGGCCTGCTCCAAACATTCGCAGATACTATATCATTAGAAGATATTAAACCTCCTCGCGGCGTACAGATTATAGCTAATAACGATGCTTTGATCGTTAAGGTTGTTCCTCCACGATCAGAAGAAGAGCTCGCATCTCTTGAAAATCAGGTAAGTATAAACCTTGAAGATATTGCAGTAGAAAAGAAGGGCAAGAAAGAAGAGGAGGGGGCAGAAGATGCTTCAGGTGAAGAATAAATATTTATTCGGTGTTCTCCTCATAATTACCGGCATCATTTCAGCCGGATGGTTTGCGCGAGCCCAAGAACTTTCAGGCGCTGTTATCGATCATCGTGCCAAGCTGTTACGCGAACTCGAAGGCATCGAGGGAGAAATCAAACAGTTTGAGGTGCAGATAGAGGGCAAGCGCCAAGAGGCCGCGAGTTTTCAACGCGATATTGATATTTTAGATGCCAAAATAACCAAAACAAAGCTTCAGATCAAGGCTTTTAATCTTACCGTTCAGACACTACAGGGTAAGATTAGTGAAAAAGAAAAAAATATTACAGAAATTATCCAAAAAGTAGATCGTGAGAAGTTGTCGCTTGCCGAAAGTTTGCGTACGCTCGCTGAATACGACGAAGTTTCTTTACTGGAATCGATGCTCGCGTATGAGAAAATGTCAGACTTTTTGGGTGATATTGAGTCGCTTGATACGGTACAAGAGTCATTGCAGGATTCTTTTAATATTCTCCGCACTACCAAAAAAGAGGAAGAGGTCGCCCGCGACGAGTTTGTCGACAAAAAACAAGAACAATCCGAGCTTCGCGCCCTGCAAGAGCTTGAGCGCAAGCAGCTAGAGGCGCAAGAGCGTGAGCGCAAAGATCTTTTGAAAGCTACGAAAGGCAAGGAGTCAGAATACAAAAAACTTGTTACCGACAGGCAAAAGAATGCCGCGAGCATTCGTACTCAACTCTTTTTGTTGCAGGGCTCCCCCTCGATCCCTTTTGAAAAGGCGGTCGAATATGCAGAAAAGGCCTCAAAGAAAACAGGTGTACGCCCGGCCTTTATTCTTGGTGTTATTGGGCAGGAATCAGCACTGGGGAGCAATGTGGGCCAGTGTAATTTGCCTACAAGCTCTGATGCTAAAAAATGGCGCGCCATCATGAAACCTGCGCGCGATCACGCCCCCTACTTGCGTATTACCGCGGCCCTCGGCCTCAATCCTGACACCATGCCACTCTCGTGCCCGATGTCTGTCGGATGGGGAGGTGCGATGGGGCCCGCACAATTTATCCCATCGACATGGGAACTTTATATATCAAAAATTGCGGCGGCAACCGGCCATAACCCGCCCAATCCATGGGTCCCTGAAGACGCGTTTATGGCGTCAGCTATTTATTTGGGCGAGCTTGGCGCGAACACGCGCGCGGGCGAGCATACGGCGGCCGCAAAATATTTTGCTGGTGGCAATTGGAAGTCATCACTGGGTCGTGCGTACGGCAATCAAGTACTTGCCAAAGTTGAGAAATATCAAAGTCAGATCGATCTTATCCAAGGTATCGCGGGACGCTAACAACCTCTCTTTATGAAAAAAAACCTTTTAGTACAAGGCATTGGTATTCGTATACAGAAAACAAAAGATCGCGGGCGGGGGATTATTGCCGAACGCAATTTCAAAAAAGGCGATGTGATTGAGGTTGCTCCTGTGATTGTGATGTCAGCGGCTGAGAAAGAATATATCAAAAAAACCGAGCTCTTTAATCATTATTTTGATTGGGGTACTGACTCAAAAAAAGCGGCTATATGCCTCGGGCTTGGGTCTATCTACAACCACAGTTGGACGCCAAATGCCAAGTATGTGTATCGCGAAAAAGACGAAGTGTTGATATTTACTGCTATCAAACCCATCAAAAAAGGTGAGGAGATTTGTACGAGCTACAATGGTGACGCCGCTGACAAAAGCCCCTATCGTTTCCGTAAAAACGGAAAGATGGTTGATGCGCAATAGCTGTGGATAACCCCCCCATTTTTTTTTGGAAGAGTTATACTAAAACCAATATGAAAAAAATCATTTTCGGGACAATTATTGGATTGTTTGCGATGGCATCTACCGCGTCTGCGGCAGGACTTACTCAGCAGCAGATTGATGCGATACTCGGACTTCTGCGCTCGTTTGGTGCAGAAGCTAGCGTTGTCGCTAACGCCGAGTCTTCACTCACGGGCGGAGCTCCCACGACATCACCGACAGCATGGTGCCATACCTTTAATATAAATCTTAAAGTAGGAGATAAGGGTTTAGAGACAGGTCACTTAATAAGAGCTCTGGCAAAAGAAGGAAATAGCTTTTCTGATTACTCAACTGGAGAAAATTTTGGAATAGCAGTTTTTGAAGATGAGGTCGCCTCAGCAGTCGTCGGTTTCCAAGAAAAATATCGCAGCGAAATTTTGACACCAAACGGTCTTTCACACGGTACTGGCTATGTTGGCTCCGCAACACGCAAGAAATTAAATCAGCTCTATGGGTGTGCAAGCAATAATCAAAATAGCGAACTTACGGGGATTATTATAAACGTTCCTCAGCCAAATGATTCGGTGGCATTGCCAGTTAGTGTAAAGGGATCCATCAATGGCAATGGATGGTTTGGGAATGAAGGCGAGGTAGGCACGGTACGGGTATATGATGCAAATAATAAACCGATTAGTAACACAGAAATTTTAGTGGCGACAAGTGACTGGTTGAAGCTTCCTACCTCCTTTGAGGCTATGGTTGGAGACAGAGAGACGATGAGTTATTTAGAAACTCCCACCGGTTATCTAAAATTTAGTAGCGAAGGAGAGAAGGATGACGATGTCGGAAAAAAATTTATCGTTCCCATTCGATTCAAGTAATTATATAGGCCCTTGATTAGACCGCTGGATGGTGGAGAATGTTGGGATGTGGATAGCGGTATCATTCTTCAGGTAATATCAAGACATTGTTTCGCAAACGCTTTGACGATCTGGTCAAAGTCGCCACTCAAGATCTTTTCGATGTTGTGCCACTTTTTGCCGATGCGGTGATCGGTGATGCGGTCTTGAGGAAAGTTGTAGGTGCGGATTTTCTCTGATCGGTCTGCGGTGCCGATCTGGTCTCGGCGCTCTGATTGCCTTTCTCCTGCCGCACCCACATGTTGTGCCTCATAGAGTTTTGCACGCAAGACATCCATCGCTCGTTCACGGTTGGCAAGCTGTGAGCGTTCTTCTCGTGATGAGACGACGATGCCGGTAGGCTTATGGGTAAGGCGCACAGCGGTCTCTACTTTGTTTACATTTTGTCCGCCGGGGCCTCCCGCGCGTGAGAAACTTACTTCAATATCCCCATTGTTGATGACGACCTCGCGTGCTTCTACCATTTTGAGTATGGCGACAGAGATGGTGGATGTATGAATACGCCCTGCCTTTTCGGTCTTGGGGATACGCTGTACGCGGTGTACGCCTGACTCGTTTTTGAAAGCGGCATGTGCGCCGGTACCTTTGATTTCATAGATAGCTTCTTTGATGCCGCCTACTTCAGCTTTTGATTCGCTAATCAAAACTACGCGCCAGCCTTGTCGCTGGGCGTATTTGGTATACATCGAGGCAAGTTCTCCCGCAAAAAGCGCGGCCTCATTGCCCCCGACGCCTGCGCGTACTTCGAGGATGACTCCGTCCATAGATGATGTTATTTACGAGATTTACCTCGGCGAGTGGGTTTGTCAGATACCTTGGTAAGGCGCTTCTTGAACTTGTCTACACGACCGGCAGTGTCGATAAGCTTTTCTTTACCGGTGTAGTAGGGGTGGCATTGTGAGCAAATTTCAACTTCAATCGACTGTTTGGTCGATCCAAATTTCATCTTATTTCCGCACGCGCAAGCGATGATTGCATCGGCGAAGTATGGTGGGTGAATATCTGCTTTCATATAAAAGGTTTTGCCAATACCAGCTAGGATATCAGGAAAGTCCTTTCCGTGCAAGGGGCTTGCCAAACCGATACTCTTTTCGTATACTGGAGAACATTATGCAACCGACGCCAGCCGCAGAACGCGAAGGATACGACGCAAAATTTGACCCACTCCTCAAGGCAGGGGTTCATTTTGGCTATGCACGCACACGCCGTCATCCTCGTATGCGCCCCTTTATCGCGGGCGTAAAGAGCAATATGGAAATTTTCCAGCTCGACAAGGTATGGGATCATCTCGAGCTTGCACTCGCGTATGTAGAGCAGCTCGGTCGCGACAAGCATCCTATGTTGTGGGTAGGTAGCAAGCCGGCAGCAGCTCCTTTGGTAAGGGCAGCGGCGCTCGCGCTTGGTCATCCCTATGTCACGACTCGTTGGCTTGGCGGCATGCTTACCAATCACAAGATCATTCGTGATCGTATCAACTACTGGCAAGATTTACTCTCAAAACAAAAATCAGGCGAACTCCAAAAATATACCAAGCACGAACAGCTTCGCATCCAGCGCGAGATTGATCGCCTTACGCGCGACTTCGAGGGCGTGGCGAATCTCAATGGTATGCCCAAGGCAATGTTTGTCATCGACGCGGGCGAGGAAGGTATCGCGGTCGCAGAGGCAAAGGTAAAAAAAGTTCCTATTATCGCGCTCATCAACAGTGACTGTGATCCGGCATCAGTGACCTATCCGATTCTCGGCAACGACAACGCCACAAAGAGCATCAATTTTGTCATCAACAAGATAACCGAGGCATATCGCAAAGGACTCGCCGAGGCGCATGAATAACGATCTTCTCAAAAAACTTCGCGAAGAAACTGGAGTATCGGTAGCGCTTATTCGCAAAGCGCTTATTGAGGCAGGTGACGACGAGGTAAAAGCTCGCGAAGCGCTTACAAAGCTTGGAGCTGACGCCGCCGCCAAAAAAGAATCACGCGAGACCAATGCGGGTCGCATCGAGGCGTATATCCACAGTGGTTCGCGCGTAGGCGTATTGCTCGAGATCCGATCAGAGACTGATTTTGTCTCACGCAACGAGGAGTTTGTAAAACTTGCGCATGAAATAGCTATGCATATCGCGGCTACAAATCCGGCATCAGTGGCAGAGCTTTTAGCTCAACCTTTTGTTAAAAATCCTACACTGACTATTGCTGATCTCATCAGCGCGTCGTCAGCATCTTTTGGCGAACGCATTATAGTCGGGCAGTTTGTCCGCTACGAGCTCTAGAGGTACACTATGGGCATGGTGATACTTGTCGCCGCATTTCTTGTTGGAATCGTAGGTATGCTTGCCGTGCCACTACGGCACTTGCACGAGATTCGTGTGTCTACCCAGACGGAAGGCATGGCTCCCGAACAGTCTCCTGAAAACGCCGTAGTGCGTTCATATGTGGTGAATCAGCTCGATCGTCTTGATCGCTGGTACCGTGTGAGTGCAAAAGAATTGTTTCTCAAGCTCATTGACCGCGTTCTCAAATTATTTGAGCGACTCGCGGGTCATATGGCGGGGCAGACCAAAGAGATGCGCATGATGATTCAAGAGCGTTTTCGCGTGATTCCACGCGAATCAAGCTATTGGAAACAGATGCATACATGGAAAAAAGTAAGTAATGTATCTCGAAGCCGTATCTTGGGTGATACCGATCCGCACGGCAAAGATATTTCCAACCACGCCCGTTAAAAAATAATAACGCCACCTTAGCTCAGTGGTAGAGCAACGCTTTTGTAAAGCGAAGGTCCTCGGTTCAAATCCGAGAGGTGGCTCCAATATTAGACTTTCTGATTTTTGATTAATAATTTGTCGGATAATATGCAGGAGGAGCATACGGCTAATTTTTTCCCAATTGAAAAACACCTCTTTACAATAACTATTTTTTGTGTTAGTTATAGAACGAATTATAAAATTGTTTTGAGGTGTTCATTGAAAACCTAAAACGGAGGACAGCCATGATTTCCAGAGTATGTGTGCTGGGAAGTATCAACATGGACGTGGTTGTCCGTGTTGAAAAATTCCCGATAGTAGGAGAAACGATCACGGGTCTTTCTTGCGACCTTATGCCAGGTGGTAAAGGCGCGAATCAGGCCATTGCAGTTGCCAATATGGATGTTCCGGTAGACTTAATCGGAGCACTAGGAGGCGACGAGTTCGGAAAACTGCTACGCAGTCATTTGATTAGCGCCGATGTGGATGTCGACGCTATTGAGCAAACAGGATCATCATCTGGTACGGCGATTGTCGCTGTGGACGACGGGGGCAACAATCAAATTATTGTCATTCCTGGGAGCAATTCATTACTTCAACGGAAGACGATTGAGCGATACTTGGAGCGACAGAGTTCTGCCGTCAGGTATCTCATCTCACAATTTGAAGTCCCTCTCGATCACATTCGTTACGCCTTCAGTAAGGTGAAAAGTTGGGGAGCAGTAACAATCCTCAATCCCTCACCTATGCAACCGATTCCACATGAGCTTATTGAGCAAACAGACATGTTTGTACTCAATGAGTTGGAGTTGGCGCAAGCCGCAGGTATGGCGGGGACGATCTCGTCGCCAGACGAAGTCGCGCAAGTGGCTCTCGAATGGGCGCGAAGAATAGGTAACAAAATCGTCGTGGTCACACTTGGCGAAAACGGTCTTGTCGCGATACAAAACGGACGAGTGATCAAACAGACAGCGCAAAAGGTTTCTCGCGTGGTTGATACCACCGGAGCTGGTGACTGTTTCTGCGGATCGCTTGTCGCATTCTTGCATAAAGGCTACTCACTTAATGAGAGTTTGATCTTCGCTCAAAAAGCAGCGGCATACAGCGTCCAACGAAAGGGCGCAAGTCCATCGTTTCCAAAGCTGGACACGTTTAACCTCGACAAGATGAAAGGAGAAACGAAATGAAGACGACAGTTTGGAATCAGGAAATCGGCGACCACACAGCACAGCTTCTGTTTGAGACGGAATCATATCTCGTTGACTTCCAGAGGAAGCGCGAGGACTGGTTCGTCTGGAAGAGTGGTATTCGGGCTCCCTGCTATTGCAATTGCAGATACCTCAACCGCTCGTACCTCGCCTACGAGGCGTGCACAGCGTACATTGAGACGATCATTCGTCTCAAGTTTCCGGAAACGCAGATCGTCGTCGGCTTGGCTTCGGCCGGGGTATCCTGGGCAGCGCGGATTGCGACTCGCATGACGCTCCCCATGGCCTTCATCCGAGGTACGCCGAAGGGCTATGGCGTTGGGCAGTTGGTTGAGGGGAACCCCGAACATAACCTTAAGGCCGTGATCATCGACGATCTCTGTGGTAGCGGTGACACCATCCTCAAGGGAATCGAGGCGCTTGACTGGGAATTCCATATCAAGACGCTCGGGTTCATCACCATCACCAACTGGTGCTTCGAGAGCATGTGGAAGAAGTTTGAGTCGCTCAACTTGGGCGGTATCTACTCTCTCACGAGCTATCCGAACGTCCTCAAGGTTGGTGTGCGGTTGGGCTATCTCACGCAGGAACAGGCCGAAATGCTCGAGGAGTTCTACAAGGCTCCCAGGGCATACGACTGGCCGCTTCTGAAGGAAGCGTAGGAGGAGGGTGATAAATGAAAAAGTATCGCCTGCTCTTTCTCGATTTTGACGGCGTAATCTCCAATAGCTTGCAGATTTGCATGGAGGAGATTAACCGTCTGCGGGAGAAATTCCCGACAATTCCCGAAGTCAGAACTCGCGAGGATATGACACGGGTGTACGGCGTTGAGCTACGATACTCGCTCTATCCTTTCGGTTTAAATGAGGAGGAAACAGGGATATTCTTTGATCGCCATTCAGGTGCGATGAATCAGCGTGCCACCGAAGTGGAACCGTTCCACCAGGTGGTGCGTGCTCTATCGTGCTGCTCTTTGCCAAAAATCATCATCACTTCAAGCTATTCGGAGGCGGTGTACGCCATTCTCCGCAAGTGTGAAGAGTTCGATGAAAATTTCGTGCAAGGAGTCTACGGCAGAGAACATCGCAAAACAAAGACGGAGAAAATTCGTAGCGCGCTCGCTCTGTACAATGCCGACGTTACGGAAACATTGTATATCGGCGATCTCGCGAGCGACGTACTCTACTGTCGCGATGTTCCGGTGGACATCGCTTGTGTCGGTTACGGATATCATCCGCCGAGTTACTTGAAAAAGTTCTCACCAAAGTGCATCCTAGAGACAGCGGAAGACTTCGCGGAGTTTCTGCAAGGTCTTTCTCCAAAAACACAACCATGAAAGGAGAAAATATGAATACAGCACTCATCCTTATCGACTTCATCAATGAGATCGTTGATGAAAAAGGAAGGTTCGCGGGCAAGGGCTATCCGGCGTTTGTAAAAGCGCACGGAACGCTCGAGAACGTAAACACCGCCATTACGAGGGCGAGAGCAAAGAACATGCCCATCGTCTTCGTGCGGGTCGGCTTCTCAAGCGACTATCGCGAATGGCCCGAGTCCTCCCCGCTTTTTGGAGTCGCCAAAAAGTTTGGTGCGCTCCAGCTCGGTACTTGGGCGACGGAGATCCATCAGTCTCTGAAAAAGACCGATGCAGATTTCCTCGTCACCAAGCACCGCGTGAGCGCTTTCTACGCGACCTCTCTTGAGGTAATTCTTCGGACGCTCAAGACGGATACCCTCCTGTTGGGCGGTGTCGCAACGGACTTGGCCGTTCAGTCGGCCGCCCGAGAAGCGCATGATCGCGACTTCCGAGTCGTGGTGCTCGAAGATCTTTGCGGTGCTGGCAACGAAGAAGATCACGCACAAGCGCTCCATTCTCTTGCCAAGGTCGCAACGGTTGCAAAAAGCACCGATGTTCCCGAGCTGAACTAATCTCAGTTCATACAAACCTAATGGGCTCTGTGGATACCATCCGCAGAGCCTTTTTTCTTTCCGCAAAAATCTGAGGAATATTTCTCCTGTATCCGCTTGTGAGGCAAACTTGTAGTGCGTTGCTTTGCAGTGGGCTTCCGCAGTTTAGAAATTTTTAATAAAGCGAAGGTCCTCGGTTCAAATCCGAGAGGTGGCTCCATCAACAGCTCGCTTCACTAATCTCGTGATATACTCACCGCATGCATCATAAACCGTTGGTTGTGATTTTGGGTGGTGGGTATGGCGGCATTCGTGTTGCGCGCGATTTGGCAAAGAAAAAAGTTGCGCAAGTTATCGTTGTCGATCGCAATCCGTATCACATGCTCTACGCACAGTTTTATGAGATGGCGACACTCTTTCGTCCTGAACAGTTGCCCGAGACCAAAAAACAACAGCGCACTGAAAACCGTGAATTACTCACATCGGCCGCAATTCCTCTGCGTGATATCTTCGCGCACATGCCAGCGGTAAAGATTGAGCAAGGCGAGATAACTTCAGTAGATCCCGAAACGCGCTCTATTATTTTTGATACGGGGCGCAAGCTACACTATGACTATTTGGTGGTAGGACTTGGTAGCAAGACAAATTATTTTTCTATACCGCATCTTGAGCAAAACTCTATTGGTCTAAAATCAGTCAATGAGGCTGGCAATATTCGTAATCGCATCGATGAGCTTTTTCTAACAACGCCAAAACATAAAAAAATCACCGTGGTCATCGGCGGCGGGGGATTTACAGGCGTTGAGCTTGCAGGCGAGCTCGTAGGATATATGAAAAAACTCTCGCACCTCCATGGCCGCCCTACGGGCAACTGGGCATGTGTCGTAGTGGAGGCGGGTGCAGGCGTGCTTGGCACATCGGCACCGTGGGCGCGCGCGCGCGCGGCTCGTCGTCTCAAAGATTTGGGCGTGACAGTGCTCGCAGGTAGTGCCATCGTCGATGTGTGGCCAAACCTTTTATATCTGGGCAAAGAAAAGCGGCCGTTTGGTTTTGATCTTTTGATATGGACGGCAGGTGTGAAAGGCGCGTGTGAAGGCTCGATCGTCAAAGGAGTGGGCGTTGATAAAAAAATGTGTCTGACCGCTGATCCTAATCTGCGCGTAAGCCCGTATCAAAATATTTTTACGGTGGGGGATACAGCATCAACCTTTGATAAGAAAACGGGTGCACCCATGCCTATGACCGCGCAAAAAGCACTTCATGAAGGCGCATATGTGTCGCGTGCTATTCGTGTGCTTATAAAAAATCCCAAGGCGACGCCGGCACCTTACAAGCCAAAGCCGTCCAAGTTTATCATCCCTATTGGTGGTAAATTCGCGCTTTTGGAAGCTGGTAGTTTTCGCTGGACTGGTTTTTTTGCGTGGGTGCTCAAGTATGTCGTACTCATCAAGTATCTTGTGACCATTTTGCCTTTGGGTACCGCGCTCCGCTACGCAGTGCACGAACTGCGCCTTTTTGTACGAAACGACGCGTAACACCGCGCGCTTGACTTTTAGCTAGAAATATAGATACTTGTCTATATGTCCGATGCGCCCGCACACTCGTGCACAAATTGCTTTCGGGTACTCTCTGATAGTACCCGTCTTCGTATTTTGCGTGAGATCAAGACAAAACAAGTCAATGTCGCTCACATAACCGAGGTTATGAGCGTCACGCAACCCACCGTCTCCTATCACCTCAAAATGCTCGATGATATGGGGCTTATCACAAAAGAACGCAAGGGCCGCGAGATCTACTATTCATTCAATGAAAATTTTCCATGCAAAGGATGCGGCGTATTTTCAGCGGAGATCAAAGTCTAAAAATCCAAATGAATACTGACAACATCAAACGAATCTATATGGATCACGCAGCCGCGACTCCGCTCGACGGGCGTGTTTTGGCTGCCATGACACCATATATGACCGAAGAGTTTGGCAACGCGGGCTCACTCTATCGCGAGGGGCGACGCGCCAAAGATGCTGTTGATACTGCGCGCACGACTATCGCAAATATTTTAGGCGCGCACGCCGATGAGGTTATTTTTACATCGGGCGGTACTGAGGGTGATACGATGGCACTCGCAGGTGTCGCACGAGCATACGCTGATAAGGGTCGCCACATCATCTCGACTACTATTGAACACCATGCCGTACTCCACACACTCGACGCACTCAAAAAAGAGGGTTTTGAGATCACACTCGTGCCGGTAGGACAAGATGGCATTGTCGATCCACAAGATATCGAGCGCGCGCTCCGCGCCGATACGATTTTGGTATCAGTCATGTACGCCAACAACGAGATTGGTACTATCCAGCCCGTAGCGGAGATCGGCAAGATTGTACGCAAGTATCGCGCAGCAAAAGCTGACTTGTCGAGTGGTCCTTTTTTTCATACTGACGCGTGTCAGGCGGCAGGATATCTCGATTTAAATATCACAAAACTTAACACTGATATGCTCGTACTCAACGGATCAAAAATTTATGGGCCCAAGGGATCGGGCGTTTTGTATCTCCGCCGTGGCACGCGTATGCGCCCCATTATTTTTGGTGGTGCACAAGAAGGCAAGCGCCGAGCTGGTACTGAAAATGTCGCAGGTATCATAGGTCTCGCAGCCGCTCTCCAGATCGCGTCAGACGCGCGAGAGGCAGAATCAACGCGCCTTGAAGATTTGCGTCATTACTTTACTTCACGCCTCACGCGCGAGATTCACCGCACCGTACTCAATGGAGATGCCACGCGCCGCCTGCCAAACAATATCAATGTCTCTATTCTTGATATAGAAGGCGAGGCGACCCTTTTGTATCTTGATGTACACGGTATCGCATGTTCTACCGGATCAGCGTGCACTTCTGAATCGCTCGATCCTTCGCATGTGATCTTGGCACTTGGCCGCCCCTATGAGTATGCTCATGCTTCCATTCGATTTACGCTCGGTAGAAACACAACTAAAGAAGAAATCGATAAAGTGATGGAGGTACTCCCTGATGTGGTGAAAACACTCCGGCGCATCTCTCCGATAACGGTCTCGGAAGACGCTACAGGCATGTCGCATCCAGAAGCGTTCGCAGGAGAGGGATTACGAGTGAAGGCAACTTCAAAAAACTATAAATAATATGGATACACAAGACAACAAACAACTAACAGGGGCAAAGATCGATGTCATCAACCACTACACGGGTGAGAAGTGGTATTACTCCGACATCGTCAAAGAACATTTTTTCAAACCCCGCAATATTTTACTCGACGCGCCCGTCGAGGATGAGTATGACGCATCGGGCATGGTAGGTAGCCCCGCGTGCGGCGATATGATGAACATGTGGATCAAAGTCGATCCCGAGACGGGTCGCATCAAAGATCTCAAATGGAAAACATTTGGCTGTGGTTCGGCGATTGCCGCAACCTCAATGTATTCAGTGATGCTCACCGAAAATGATGGTCTGACGGTTGACCAAGCACTCAAAGTAAAACCCCAGCATATCATGCAGCGGTTGGGCGGCCTTCCAAATCGTAAGATTCACTGCTCGGTGTTGGCCGACAAAGCATTTCAAAAAACGGCAAATGATTATTACCGCAAGACAGGCCAGAACGAAAAAATCGTGGTTGAAGGCGCGCGCGTGATTGATGACAGGCTTAATATCACCGATAAAGATATCGAAGAAGCGGTGCTCGAGGGTGCGCAAACCTTGGAAGAAGTACAGAAAAAGCTTAAAGTGGGTGTAGGGCTCAGTGAAGAAGCTATCACGGATATTGAGCAACTTATTCGCTTTTACGCTGAAAAATATTATGGCTAATATACCAAAAATCGCCCGCATTCATGTTGATCGCGATCTTTGCATTGGGGCGGCATCATGCGTGGCAATCGCACCGGGCGTTTTTTCACTCGACGAAGAAAACAAGGCAATCGTCACCAACCCAAAAGGCGCTGATGATGAGACGATATTGCTCGCGGCACAATCATGCCCTACGCGCGCCATTCTTTTATTTGATGAACAAGGCAATCAAATCTATCCATAAAATATTATGCACACACCAAAACCATTAAAATACACAAAACTCGAAGGCATCTCTGAGCGTCAGCTCAAAGAACATCACGATGTGCTGTATGCCGGCTATGTAAAGAAAGTTGACGAGATAGATGAAAAGCTCAAGTCAGCTGATCTTGCGTCAGCCAACGCTACTTTTTCCGACCTTCGTGCGTTAAAGATAGAAGAGACCTTTGCATTAAACGGCGTGAAGCTCCATGAGGGCTATTTCGACAATATGTTCGAAGGTACTTCTGCGCCAGCAGGTATCATTGCTGATCTTATTATTCGTGACTTTGGTTCGGTAGAGCATTGGGCAGCCGAGTTCAAAGCCCTCGGGCTTTGTGCGCGCGGTTGGGTAGTGCTCGCCTATGACCTTGATGACAAGCGTTTGCGCAATGTCGTGTGTGATACGCACAACCAAGGTGGCGTATGGAATTCGGTGGCGCTTCTGGTCATGGATGTCTATGAGCACGCGTATTTCATTGACTACGCTACCGCACGCAAAGCGTATATCGAAGCATTCTTCAAAAATATCGATTGGTCGCATGTATCCGGCTTGATAGAAAAATATGGAATCAGAAATTAAAAAAGTACTCAAAGAGCAGGTAAGCCCTATGCTGGCATTCCACCGCGGAGATGCGGAGTTTGTTTCCTATCAAGATGGTGTTGTAAACTTACGCCTCAAAGGTACTTGCAAGGGTTGTCCGCTCGCAGCTCTCACCCTCAAAGAAGGCATCGAGATGATCCTCAAAGAAAACTTCAATGGCATCGAGAGAGTCGAAGCCGTCGAATAACCTTTGCAGACAGGCAATTTTATTGTATAATCACCTTAGTCAGATAAGCTGGTTTTTCTATGGAAGACCTCACTAAAACACAACTTGTACTACTCTTTTTACTGATGAGTATCGTCGTATCATTTACCACGGCGATAGTTACGGCTGCGCTCTATGATCAATCACCGCAAACGGTCACGCAGACTATCCAGCGCGTTGTTGAAAGGACTGTTGAGGCGGTGAGCAACAATGATGATTCAAATTCAGATGACAAGGGTAAGACCATAAATGTCATCACCGAAGAACAGCGAGTGGTTGATGTGGTACGCCGCGTCTCACCAGCTGTCGTGAGTATTATCGCCACCAAAGATTTACCCAAGGTTGAGCAGTGTATGGTTTCGCCGTTTGGCGAGGATGACGCGCTGAGCCAATTTTTCCCTGATTTTCGTGTACCCGCGCTTTGTCAAAAAGGCACTCAAAAGCAACAAATATCTGCGGGATCTGGTTTTATCGTGCGCGATGATGGCCTTGTTGTAACAAATCGCCATGTGGTACAAGATCGCGACGCTGAATACACGGCACTTATGAATGATGGTAAAAAATACATTGCCAAGGTACTTGCCCGCGATCCGCTTCAAGATGTAGCCATTCTTAAAATTGATGCCAAGGGTCTTCCTACTATCGCGCTTGGTGACTCTGCATCAGCACAGCTTGGTCAAAAAGTAATCGCCATTGGTAACGCACTTGGCGAGTTTCAAAATACTATTTCGGTAGGTATCGTCTCAGGGTTGAGCCGCACCGTGGTTGCATCAGGATTTGAATTGCGTCAGCTTATCCAAACCGATGCCGCTATCAACCCGGGTAATTCAGGTGGTCCACTCATCAATCTTTCAGGCGAGGTGATAGGTGTCAATACGGCAGTCGCCTCAGGCGCAGAAAATATTGGCTTCGCGCTACCTATCAATATCATCAAAAAAGATATCAGTGATGTTGAGAAGTTTGGCAGGATATCTTATCCGTTTCTCGGTATACGATATATCATGCTCGACGGCGATATTGCGAAAGAACGCAAGCTATCAATTACCGAGGGCGCCTTGTGTGCGAGTGATGATGGTAGTCCCGCAGTGACCGCAGGTTCTCCTGCAGACAAGGCAGGGATCAAGACTGGTGATGTGATCACCGAATTCGGTGGTGAGAAACCAACCGTTACCAATCCCTTGGCCGAGCTCATCCAAAAGCATAAAGTAGGCGAGACTATATCAGTAAAGTTTATCCGTGACGGCAAAGAGCAAGCGATTCAGTTAGCACTCGTAGAGCGTAAATTCTAAACATATGCCTCCATTCAATAACCCGTTCAACAATTTTACGATCAAAGCGCAAGAAGCTCTCAAGCGCGCGCATGACCTGGCGGTTGAGCGCGGGCAAAACTCGCTCGGCGCCATGCATTTGCTCGGTTCACTTTTGCTTCAAGAAGAAGGAGTTATCTCTGCGATCCTTGAACGCCTCGAGATCGACTATATGCAATTTTCTGATGTGGTTTTTGATATTCTCGACGAACGCCGAGGCACTTTTGTGCTCGCGCCCAATCAGCAGTTTTATCTGACCCCCGAGCTCGCGCGTGTCATTGAGGCCGCGCACAAGGTAGCAGCAATGCTCAAAGATGAATATATTTCAACTGAGCATTTGTTTTTGGGTCTTTTGGAAGTGCCATCAAAGGCAAAAGAAGTCATTGATCGTTTCAAACTTGATAAAGAAGATGTACTTAAAGCACTCGCGTCTATTCGCGGTTCGCAACGCGTGACCGATGAGACGCCTGAAGCAAAGTATCAGGTGCTCGAAAAATACGCGCGCAATCTTACGCGTATGGCGCGCGAAGAAAAGCTCGATCCGGTCATTGGACGCGAAGAAGAAATTCGCCGCGTGGTTCAAATTCTCTCGCGCCGCACAAAAAATAATCCCGTACTCATTGGTGAGGCGGGTGTTGGCAAGACTGCTATCGTTGACGGTCTTGCGCAACGCATTGCGTCAGGCGATATCCCCGAGAGCTTGCGTGGTAAGGAAGTTATCGCGCTTGATTTGGGCGCGCTGGTTGCCGGCACCAAATACCGTGGCGAGTTCGAAGAGCGTCTGAAAGCGGTCATCAAAGAAATTCAGCGATCAGAAGGCAATGTGCTTTTGTTTATTGACGAGCTTCATACTTTGGTAGGCGCAGGAGCAGCCGAGGGCGCCATGGACGCATCAAATATGCTCAAGCCCGCCCTTGCTCGTGGCGAGCTTCATGTGATCGGCGCTACAACTCTCAAAGAATATCAAAAATATATTGAAAAAGATCCCGCACTCTCGCGTCGTTTCCAGCCCGTCTATGTAGAAGAACCATCACCCGAAGATGCTATCAGTATTTTGCGAGGGCTTCGTGACCGGTACGAGCTCCATCATGGCGTACGCATCACTGACGCGGCGATCAGGCAGGCGGTAGATCTTTCGCGTCGCTATATCACGGATCGTTTTTTGCCTGACAAAGCTGTCGATCTTATGGACGAGGCGGGATCAAGTTTGCGTCTCGACATGGAATCAACGCCGCTTGATTTAGAAACTCTCAAACGCGAAGTGATGCGTCTTGAGATTGAGCGTGAAGCAATGAAAAACGACGGCAAATCAAAGCGCCAGATGTCAGTACTTGAAAAAGAACTTGCGGGTCTCAAAGAGAAATATGGCGCGCTCGAAGAAAAATGGAAAAGTGAGAAAGAAACTATCGCGCGCATTCGCGAGCTTGGTAAAGACATGGAGCAATTGCGTCAAGAGTCGGACGCAGCCGAACGATCCGCCGACTACGCCAAAGTAGCCGAGATTCGCTATGGACGCATTCCTTCGGTCACTCAAGCACTCGCTGAAGAAGAGCAACGATTACGCAAGCTCCAAAGCTCTCGCCAAATGCTCAAAGAAGAAGTAGGACCTGAAGATATCGCCCGTGTCGTTCAGCGTTGGACAGGTATTCCAGTCGAGCGCATGCTCGAAGAAGAGGCGGCAAAGCTCGCGACCATGGAAGCTGGTCTCAAGCAGCGCGTTATCGGTCAAGATCAAGCGATCACCGAGGTTGCCAATGCGGTGCGAAGGTCACGCGCGGGTATCAGCGAAGAAGACCGACCAATCGGTTCGTTTATTTTCTTGGGTCCAACAGGTGTTGGTAAGACCGAACTTGCGCGAGCCCTGGCTGCGTTTTTATTCAACGATGAGAAATCATTGATACGCGTCGATATGTCCGAATACATGGAAAAGCATGCGATCTCAAAATTTATAGGTTCACCACCCGGTTATGTCGGATACGAGGAGGGAGGTCAGCTCACTGAGCTTGTGCGTCATCGTCCGTATTCGGTGTTGTTGTTTGATGAAATTGAAAAAGCTCACCCTGAGGTATTCAATATCATGCTTCAGATTCTTGATAATGGGCGTCTGACTGACGCGAAGGGGAGACATGTAAACTTCAAAAATACGCTGATCATCATGACTTCAAATATTGGCTCCGAGTTTGTCTTTGAGATGGGCAAGGTAGGATTTCAGCTCGATGGCACCGTGCGCGAGGAAGATCGTCATCATGAAGAGCTCGAACGCCGCATCCGTAAAACACTCGAGCAGCGTTTTCGCCCTGAGTTTCTCAATCGTCTTGATGGTACGATTATCTTCAACACGCTCAACAAAGAAGACCTCATGCGCATTGTCGACGTACAGCTTGATTTGGTATCAATGCGTCTCGCCAAAAAAGGCATTGAGTTTACGGTATCCAAATCTGCTAAAGAGGCGCTCATCGAAGAAGGGTATGACAAGCACTATGGTGCGCGTCCGCTCAAGCGTGTGATTCAAAATAAGATTCTTAATCCGCTCGCCGAGATGCTGGTAGGAGGCAAGATTGCTGACGGCACCAAAGTACAAATCGACCATAAAGGTGGCGCATATCGCTTTGATAGCGGGGTAAAGAGCCTGCCACCAAAGCGTAAAGTACAGCCCTCAAAAGCCGCCGCCCGCTAAGGGTAGTTGAGCTTTTGGCAAAATCTTGGTATTCTTTTGCCTACGGGCAGGTGGCGGAGCGGTCAATGCATCCCGCTAAAGCGGGACGCCCATGTGGAATTATGTGGTACATTTATGTTTTAAAGAGTCAAAAAGATGGTAGGCATTATATAGGGTTTACCTCTGACCTTGAAAAACGCCTCTTGCGCCACAACTCTGGTGGCAATATTTCTACAAAACATCGTCGTCCTCTAGAGCTCATTTACAGCGAGCAGTATGAGGACAGAATTACTGCTTTGAGACGCGAAAAAGAGATAAAGTCATGGAAGGGTGGCGAGATGTTCAAAAAGTTGTTACAAATAAGCTAGCTAGTGAATGGGCAGGTGGCGGAGCGGTCAATGCATCCCGCTAAAGCGGGACGCCCATCCTAGTTGACTAACTCAACGGGCAGGTGGCGGAGCGGTCAATCGCACCAGACTGTAAATCTGGCGCCCATGTGGCTACGGGGGTTCGAATCCCTCCCTGCCCACCAATGCAGAATGCATATTTATAATAAGAGGATTCGAACCGGATATGAGCGCCACCGGTTCGAGCGAATATCCGTGGGCTGCGCTGAGGAGGCGCTGCGAATCCCTCCCTGCCCACACAAAAAATATATGAAAATTTTTAGAAAACTTGTTCGGGACAATGTTCCCGAGATTATGATCAAAGATGGTTCAAAGCCCACTACGCGTGTGTTGGCCGAGCCCGAATACCTCAAAGCGCTCGATGATAAGCTTTTAGAAGAAGTACAAGAGTTGCGTCACGGAGACGAAGATCGTAAAGAAGAGATGGCCGATATCTACGAGGTGCTTGATGCTATGGCGAAAGTTCATGGCTTTTCAAAAGAAGATATTTTGCGCATCCAGGAAGAAAAGCGCACGAGGCGTGGAGGGTTTGAAAAGCGCATTTTTCTTGAAAGTGCCGAATAAAAAAGATATAGTATTCTGACGGTATTTTAGTGCCAATGTAGCTCAGTCGGTAGAGCAACTCCATGGTAAGGAGTAGGTCGTCGGTTCAATTCCGTCCATTGGCTCCAATACTTTACAAACTATCCGATATCGTATATTCTATTAGCTATGCCGCAACCAAACCTAATCCGACTCCGTTGCTCTGTCTGTAAGCGTTACAACTACTATACGCATAAAAATGTTCGCAAAGTTGAGAAAAAAATCGAGACCAGCAAACATTGTGAGTGGTGCCGTAAACATACAAAGCACAAGGAATCGAAGAAATAAACATCAAAGCTCCCCCTCGGGGTGCTTTTTTGTTAGGTTGACTTTTGGGTATTTTCGGGTAAGTATACAAATAAGCAGTACCATCATAACCAAGGAGGAGCGTAGTGCAGAAGCAGCACCAGCCATTCGATTCGGAGTTCGTGGTAGATCGTATCAACATGCTCGTGGCAGGCGAGCCCAAGGAGTTTGCGTGGCGCGTAGGCATCAGTCTGTCAGCCGTGTACAACTACCTCGGCGGCCGCACGCCCACGATTGCGATCATCATCAAGATCGCTCGCGCCTACGGCGAGGACCTCAACTGGTTCTTCCGCGAGTTCCAGTCTGAGATCGCACAGGTGACGGCATCGCCCGCAGATGATTTCGTCGAGCGCCGACTCACACTCGTTCGCAGGCCCAAGGTGGCGGCTACCGCCTAGACTGGCATCCAAAACCCGCTCCGCGTTCATCGCGGCGCGGGACTTTTCATAGAGAGGTGTTCCCTCTATACTTGGTGTCGAGTGGGGGCAATACAAATTTGGGAGTGTCGTCCAATGGCAGGACTCTGGTCTCCAAAACCAGCTATCTAGGTTCGAATCCTAGCACTCCCGCAATGACAGATATCATAGAGATGCAGCGCGCAATAAAGAAAAAGCAGCGACGCACGCTCGCACTTTTTTCTCTCGGCGTTTTCTTCTTTTGGCTTGCCCAGTTTTTGTTTCAATACTATTGGGCATCAGCAGGACAAATAGTCGAGTCTCTCGTTCGTAGTTTTTCATTTGCGGGAGCGACACTTATCAGCGCCGCACTTTTCTCAAGCGCGCTTTTTCGTTGGGTACCACGCCTCGCACAGTATTGGCGATATCGTCGGTATTTGGGAGTGAGTGGATTTGTGCTGATTTTTTTACATGTGCAGGTGGCGATGAAGCTGTATTTTAACTACGATCTCGCGCTTGTTTATTTTTCACTCAATCCACTCGTAAACCCCATTATTTTTGGATCTATTGCGTATGTTATTTTATTTTTGATGGCGATAACCTCGACCGATTGGGCGATGCAAAAGCTGACACCTAAGGTGTGGAAGACACTCCACAGGTTTGTATATATTGCGTATGTATCTGCTATTTTTCATTTTCTATTGATGGCGCCAGAAGATATACTTAATAATCTTGCAGGGTATCTTTTGATTGGCCTTACTGCAGCCGCTTTATTTGGTCAGGTTTTTTGGTTTTTCAAAGTAGTGAGCAAAAAACGATTTCGATCATTCGGCACGCTTGTAGGTTTTGTGATTATCGTTAGTACGCTTGCGCTTGCGTATGTGATTTGGGGGTAGCATTGACAAATACTATATAGTGTAGTACTTTGTTTTCAGCGTACAACGAGTTTGGCATATATATGCCAAGCCTCAACAAGACAGGAGACAGGAAGGTGAGCAAGATGGACATCATCGGTCTCGCAGTCGCCGTCATCGGCATCATGATCGCTTTGGCGATCGCTTGTCACATCGCGCGTGAGGAGCTCGACGAGCCGGACCTTGGCGATCACCAGTCCAACACCGATCACGATCCCGACGGTGACGGCAAGCGTGGCGAGGATCCTCGCCGCAACATCGCACTCGACATGATTGACGGGCGTTCCACGCGTATGCGCGGTGAGCCCATGCCGGCATGTGCGGCCTTCCCACGCGGTGCTACGACCAGCTTCCGTCATGGCCAGCGCGAGATTATGGGCACCGTGACCGGAGGTGCCGGCCGGCGTCTCCGCCTGCTCGGCGAGTTGCCGGGCGATCGAGAGTTCCTAACCCGCCGCAAGACCTACGAGGTCACGCGACACTGACGCTGCATCACGCAGCACAACACATGAGGCGCCTTCGGATTCACCGAAGGCGCCTCAAATACTTTTTGGACGAAAATCAAAAAATTTGATACGCTAGCATTCACAACCAAACAAGGAGAGGTGGCTGAGTGGTTGAAAGCACCGGTCTTGAAAACCGGAATACGGGCAACCGTATCGTGAGTTCGAATCTCACCCTCTCCGCATTAAAACAAAACCCACAGCTTTGTGGGTTTTCTTTTTGCAGGTGTAGTATACTAAAAATATGAAAAATCCACTCGTTATCATCGGCATCGTGGTCGTTTTGATTATTGGGTTTGTTGTGCTGCGCGAGCAGGGCATTTTTGCCCCCGCTGAAAAAATATATGTAGCGGCAGAAGGCGATGGCAAGATTGTCGTCATCAATCCCGCAAAAAAATCTGTCATAAAATCTATCGATCTGACGATCGAGCATGATGGCGGTACGGTCAAATTTTTCCCGCACAACATACAAGTTGCACCCAATGGCAAAAGTGTTTGGGTGACTGCAAACAGTGGCAAGCACGAGGGTCATAGTGGCGGCATGATACCTGCAGCTCTTGCCCACGGCGAAGCCGGGGAAGGTTCTAATCCTGATGAAGTTATTGTCATCAATCCGCTCACCGATCGTATCCTCAAACGCATCCCGCTCGACAAGGGTGTACAGGGCGCGCATGTAGTTATTACCGCTGATGGATCATACGCGTATGCAACAGCACAAAAAGTTGGCATTATCTACAAGATAAACGCCAAGACCTACGAGATAGAAAAGAAAATCCCTGCACCCTCCGCAAGCCAGCCACACGGCATGCGCATTTCTCCGGACGGCCAGACGCTCTATATAGCACTTTTGACAGGCAAGGCGCTTGGTATGCTTGATCTTGCGACCAATACTTTGACGCAAGTAGCTTTGTCCGGTCAGGCAGTGCAAGTAGGCGTGACACCTGACGGCAAGACGGTGTTCGTCTCACTCTACGATAGTAAACAGCTCGCCATGTATCGCCCCGACACCAAATTAACAGTGATGGTGGATCTTCCCCCGAGTGCTAAAGGGCCAATCCAGATGTACCCAACGCCCGACTCACGCTTTGTATATCTTGCTGATCAAGGATATTACTTTGGCCAGCCGCAAAATAATATTGTCTATAAAATTGATGTATCAACAGGGCAAATAGTAAAAGAAATTAAAACAGGCGATGCGCCACATGGCGTAGTAGTTTCTAAAGACAGCAGGTTTGTATATATCACCAACCTCAAGAGTGACGATGTCAGCATCATTGATACGGCGACCGATGCCGAAGTAGGCAGAATCCCCGCAGGAAAAGAACCAAACGGTATCAGCATCTGGTCAAAGAAGCTAGGAGGTACACCCTAATATGGCCAACGGATTTAACAAATACGCGGGGCATTACTATGGCGATGTGGTGCGACAGCTCTTTATCGCAGGAGGCGTGATCATGGTGCTTACATTGCCGTTTTACAAATACATTTTGTCGGTGCCAAGTTTTATAATGGTACTTGCCATCGTCATCATCGATGTTGCCGCCGGTCTGACCAATCCACGCCAAGCATGGGTTATGAAACTTGATCTCGGTATCTCTCTGATAGCCGCGACTGTTTTTGAATATCATGCGGTGACGGGCTACGAGACACAAACCGAACCACTCTTTTGGATCACGCAGGGGCTTGCGGTCATTTTTTTCTTCGCGCTTTATTTTAGCATCAAGTCGGTGCGCGGAGCGTTTTTACAAGGTAAATAATAAAACACTATGGATACACTTTTTTCAAAGCTCACACTGACCCTGACGCGAGTATCGCTCGGTTGGTTGATGTTCTACGCGGGTATCACTAAGGTCATGAATCCTGATTGGTCGGCGGCTTTTTATCTGAAGGACGCTAAAACCTTTGGCGGATTTTACGAATGGATTTTAAATTCATCCGCCTTGCCTGTAGTCAATTTCATCAACGCGTGGGGCCTGACGCTACTCGGTATCTCGCTCATTGTAGGGCTTGGCGTGCGCTTGAGCTCGATACTTGGCGCGGTACTGATGTTGCTCTACTATTTTCCCATCCTATCGTTTCCGATGGTGGGCGAATATTCCTATATTGTAGACGATCATATTATCTATGCGCTCGTGCTTGTCTTTTTTGCCGCAGTTCGTGCGGGGCGTGTGTGGGGGCTTGATAGTGTTCACAAGATCAAATGGTTTGGATAATTTTTGACTTCATATTGACGCTGGAGTAGCCTGACCTTAGGAGTTCATCACTCAACCAAGGAGGTTCGAAGATGCATCGCATCATTATGGTAGCGCTCTTCTTGTGCGTGTCTGCCGGCATCGCCCGTGCCGATCCCAAACCACTCATCCTTGCGGTAGATCAGCTTACGCCGACCGAGCACGAAGCGCTCTCGGCCATGCTGACTCGTGTGCTCACTGATGTGCTCGGCACGCACTCGACAAAGTTCGTTACCACCAAGGTGCGCTATCACTACGGCAATGACGAAGACCATACGGCGATCATGTGCCAGGAGCGCGACACCGATCTGTCGCTGCCGGGCGCTATCTACCAGCACCAATGGCACGGAGTCGAGGATCTGTTTCGAGAGGATCTCGAACAGAAAACTGTCGTCGCGCTCTTCGTTGGGCATGCCTTGCCCAGCTATACGCCGATTGTCGTGCGGATTGTGGGTCCACCGATAATCTCATTTCACCCCGTTGAGGGTGGTACACTCATCACTATCGCGCCGTTGCAGGTTCTCGTATACCGCGAGTATACAGAAGCCTGACGGCGCTTTTTTCTTTTCAAATACTGGATGTACAGGGTATACTGCAACTAATGTATGATGCCATAGCAAATGCAGCTGAACAGCTTTTGTGGAAGCCAGAGATCGAGCGACCCGCTGATTTTTCTAAGCTTCACTATACGATCGTGGCGGGCATGGGCGGTTCCGCGCTTGCGGCAGATCTCATACCAGCTATTTGGCCCGAGATAAAGGTAGTCGCGCATCGTGACTATGGCTTGCCATTTAATACACAAGGCGCGCTTGTCATCGCGAGCTCGTATTCGGGAAATACCGAAGAGGTGATCGACGCGTTTCGCATAGCGCGAAAAGAAAAGTTGCCAGCAGCGGCGGTTGCTACTGGTGGCGAGCTTGCGCGTTTGGCTGAAGCTGAAGAGACGCCTCTGGTGCGAATACCCGCGACAAACATCCAACCCCGCGCTGCGCGAGGATATAGCATACAGGCACTCTTGGCACTCATGGGGCGTGATCGCGAGGCCGCAGAGCTTACTGCGTTTGCAAAAAAATGGGATCCGAGAAGTATTGAGGAAGCGGGCAAACGCCTTGCATCCCGTGTACACGGCAAGGTACCGATCATCTATACATCAGAGCGCAATCGCGCGATCGGATACAATTGGAAAATTGTTTTCAATGAAACAGCAAAAATACCCGCGTTTGCCAATACTATTCCCGAGCAAAATCACAATGAAATAAACGCTTTTGATAATGTATTTGCCGGTAACGCATTTGCGTTTGTTATTTTGCGAGACGCCGAAGACCATCCGCGCGTCGCGCGTCGCATGGAAGTGCTCGAAAAAATATTATTGAGCAAAGGGTGGCCGGTAGAGGTCGTGACACTCGAAGGCACTTCACGCGTTGCTATCACGCAAAGCGCGCTCACCCTTGGTGATTGGACTGGATATCATACGGCCATACTTATGAATCACGATCCTGACGCGGTGCCTGCAGTAGAGGCTTTTAAGAAAATGTTATAGAAGCGACATATTATGCAAAGCTTTTTTGAGTCATGGCAGGGGAGGGTCGTTCTACTTTTGTTGCTGGTAGGCGGGGCTTTTTTGATTTTTTCCTATTCCTCACAATCGTCATCAGAAAAAGATCATAAACTCTCGCGCGATTTTACCCAGCCAAAATCTTACGGATCGCTCGATGATTTGATGCATGCCAAAGACACTGATTGCATCGATCTTAATTGCTTTGATGATTATTTTTCTGATATTACGCAGGAATATGGGCCCGAGCCCGCGCTCTTATTGCTCGCGCGTTATCAGGAGACGGGTAAAATTACGCGTTCACTCGACGATCACCAGCTTGCGCACCGTATTGGTCGCAAGACCGCAGAGATGTTTGGTGTGAATCCGCAGGCGTTTGATCTGTGTGGTACGAGCTTTAACTATGGTTGCCAACACGGTTTTTTTGAGTACGTCCTCGGTCATACGGATACCACCAAAGATGCCGCGACACTTATCTGTGAATCTATCGACGGGTCCAAGCCACCCAAGTCTCGTTTTTATTGCTATCATGGTGTAGGTCACGGTGTGATGATGGCTCGTGCCAACGATATTTTTGAATCAGTCAGAGAGTGCGACACGCTGGTGGACGCAACCGCGCAAGATGGTTGTTGGCAAGGTGCGTTTATGGAAAATGTAAACGCCGGCATGAAAGGTGAGTCAAAATCTAATGTGTTTTCAGAGACCGATCCACTCGCTCCATGTAATAAAGTTGAAGAAAAATATCGCCACGAATGTTTTATCAATCATGCAGGTTGGCTCATGCGCTTCTTCTCAAATGATACTGCCAAGGCGTCAGCGGCATGCCTCAAAGCGCCCGAGGCAAATCAAAGCGCGTGTGCGCAGAGTATCGGTCTGATGGTGACCAATCCATCGTGGCAACCAGCGCTCCTCTCGAATGCTGGCGCAAAAAGTTTTGAAGATGCCAGCTGGGCAATTTGCAAGATGTTCCCCATACAGCTGCGTCGTGAATGCATGATTGGTGCCGTTGATAATATCGTGAACTTCGATGAGCTCAAAGGCGCGCGTGCGGGCGCGTTTTGCAAACGCGCACCCGCTGATCTTGCCGATGACTGCTGGCGTGTGTTTGGGCGCAACCTAACACAGCAAACGACCGATCAAGACATTATTCGTACTATTTGTTTGAATACGGCCCCACCGGCATACCAACAAATATGCTTGAATGGCGCAGGAATACACCAATGAGTAAAAAAGAAAAAAATACATCGTCGGGAGATCAGAGGTGGCGCGCAGCATTTTTTATTGTGACTGCGGCAATTGTCGGATATTTTGCCGCCACCTACTGGAAAGGGGCTTCGAGTGATATCAATGTACCTGTTTCAAAGAAAAAAGTTGAGTACACATACAACGAAGCTATTGCGGAGGCGGACGAAGCTATATGGAATGATGACGCCGCGCTCTATTCGTATGTGAAAAAATTTGGTCCCAAGCGCACTATAACGCACCTCCATGAGCTTTCAGCAAAGTTTGGCGATTGTCATCAGACAGCGCACGAGGCGGGGCGTTTTTCGTACGATCTTTTAGATGCTAAAGCATTTAAAGAATGTAGCTCTGAGTGCCATTCGGGCTGTTATCACGGTGCGACCGAGGCATATTTTCGCGATCATGGTACTGCGAATCTTCAAAAAGACTTGCAGACTATCTGTTCGTCAGAACTCAATTCGTTTTTCAGTCATCAGTGTTTGCACGGTATCGGGCACGGTTTGTTGGCATGGTCAAACTACGAGGTTCTCGACGCGGTAAAAAATTGCGATCTTCTTGACCGCGGTCAATCGTCATGCTGGACAGGCGTGTTTATGGAAAATATCGTAGGCGGGCTCGGTGCTATCGAGGGACATACATCGAAGTTTTTAAGTGATGATCCGCTGTACCCATGCAATGATCCAAATCTCGGCGAACAATACAAATCATCTTGTTACTTTTTGCAGACGAGCCGCATGATGCAACTGTTCATGGGTGATTTTAAAAAGATAGCTGACGCATGCAGTAAGGCGCCCCAAACATATCAGCGATCGTGCTTTGAGAGTATGGGGCGCGATGTAGGCGGTGTGCATCGTGGGAGTGCTGCGTCAGCCATCGCACAATGCAGTCATGCACCCAAGGGTGATATGCGCATCGGCTGTCTGATTGGTGCGGCGCAAGATACATTTTGGGATCCATCAGGGCAAGACATCGCGCTCGGTTTTTGTAAGCTGTTGAGTGACAAAGGGGAGAAAGATGCTTGTTATAATGTTATTTTGGGTCGCGCGCCGGAAGTGCTCGGATCGAAAGAGGCGATAGGCACTTTTTGTCAAAAAGCCGAAC
Organism: Patescibacteria group bacterium; assembly: GCA_038064855.1. NCBI lineage: Bacteria > Patescibacteria group bacterium. The sequence goes on along the minus strand of JBBTSE010000007.1, from coordinate 182,356 downwards.
CGGCATATCGTGAGCAGTGCATGGCCTATGCTCGTTAGTCTGATACGCAACCGGTTTGCATTAGCTCTCGTAGTATTGGTGGGAGCTATACTCGCCAATACGCAAGCACTCTCTAGTTATAATGAGAGCGGATATCACTCAGGCACGTTGATGTGGTGGATAGCGTCGCTTGTTTTAGGGGCGGGGACCTTTTTGTTTCTGACAAACAAAAAAACTAGTTGGCAGTTAGGGCTAACGCGCTATGACGTATACGCCATTTTTGCATTGTTGCTTGTTTTTATTCCCGTCTATTTTTCAGCGCTTTACTATATTCCATTTCAACTCAACACGGACGAGCCGACGATCATGCATTTTGTCAAAGAGTCGACACATGATCCCGCATATAATCCTTTTGGGATTACAAACTACTTTCGCTATCCAGCGCTGATTTTTACTGTTTTCGGAGGACTTGCTGATAGTCTGGGTGGGATCGATCTCTATCACTCGCGCGTCGTGCACGCCTCTTTCGCGCTTGTTATCATTGTTTTTAGCTATTTTCTTCTACGACTCGCTGCTCTTTCGATCGATGCTTCACGTTCCGCCATGGCGTATCTTCTACCGTTTTCGGGCGCCATCATCGTAGGGTTTAATCACGCGCTTATGGCGGTCAGCAGGATGGCAATGCGTGACAATTCAGCGCTCTGTGTTGAGGTTGTCGCCTTCACATTCTTGGGGTTCGGCCTCATGCGCAAAAATTGGTTTTTACTCTTTATAGGCGCCCTGGCAGCGGGATTTTCATTTTATGTATATTTGCCAGCACGTATTATTATCCCGCTCTGGATGATGTTTCTTGTCGGTCTCGGTATCTTTCTCGAAAAGAAATACCACTGGCTTGATATATGTTCGGCGATTGCTATTACTATCTTGGGCGCCTTTCTTGTTGTCTCTCCACTCGTTCTCTCTCTACTCGCTACCCAAGAGACTGAACTGACCGATGTCAGTAACAAATTTCTATTTTCTCAACAAGCTCAATTGGAGCAACAAGCATGGGTGGGTGCAGCGAGTATCGCCGACGGCCTACGGATCAACACGATGCAAGGCCTCACGATGTTTAACAACAATCTCCACGATCATAATTATGTGTATCCAAACTACGGACACGGATTTGTCGATCCACTCACTGGTATTTTAATTTGGATAGGACTTATCGCAGTTTTGATGCGCTGGGCGCGCAGGGGTGAGCAGATGGAGTTCCATTTGTTTTTAGCTGGATCCTTTATCGTTTTATGGCTCGTGCTTAGTTTCTTTTTCAATAAAAATCCACACTACAATCGTTTACTCTCCACCTTACCATTTGTCGCTTTTCTTGCGGTCGAGGCACTCTACGCACTAGGCAGTATTGCAAATAGTATTATAAAAAAGTTTACGCGGTTTTCTTTACCGCTTTCCAGTGCACTCGTCATAGTCGGTACTATCAGTATTGTTGTTTGGAACCTTTCTATTTTTTCTGATTTTGTGACGAAGGGTTTGCGTGATGGTGATGCGCTCGGTGCTACTGCGCGATATACCGAAGCTCGAGCAAAAATGCCCGGATACGCTTTTTATCTCGCAGCAGATTCTCAAAATCCGTATTACACTTGGGGTGTCGAGAGCCAGTGGCAAGGGTGGCTCAAGACTTTTGTACGCGATGACCAGCATTCAGGGCTTATCTCGCCCGATACGCTTCCCTATGAGCAGCTGCAGGCACCCTTTACTCTTTTTATGAATAAAAATATTTGGGATAAGCACGAATATGTATTGCGGGCGCGCTATCCGGGTGGTATTTTTATCTCCATGGTGCCCAATGGTACGCGCGTAGCTTATGAGGTTTCGGGCGGTATGCTGGTACTTCAAGAATAATATGGATCAAAATACAAAAATTATGATAGTGGCGATCGCGGTAGGTCTTGCGGTATTCGGCGCTGTTGTTTACTGGCCGGCAGGCAGTAGTATATCGATCGGTGGCGGTACCGAAATTGTTATGAAAGATAAAATCTATACGCCTAAAAATTTACGCGTCCCCGTGGGTGAGCGCGTGACATTTATCAATAAAGATTCAAAAGAAGCATATTGGCCCGCGTCCAATATTCATCCTACCCATGAGATTTATAGTGAGTTTGATCCCAAAAAATCAGTACGCCCAGGGGAATCATGGTCGTTTGTCTTCAAGAAGCAAGGTGAATGGAAATATCATGATCATCTTTTCCCTGAAATAGGGGGGACCATTGTGGTAGAATAAATATATGATCAAGATTGTAGAGGTAACATCTCCGGGCTGTACGCATTGCGCGGCCGCCAAAAAAATCTTTGAGGGTGAGATTCGCCCACAATTTCCTGATGTCGATATCCAATATATTGATGTGCTCACGCCCGAAGGGCAAAAGCTTGTGGGAGAGTATGGCATCATGTCGTCACCCGGCATCATCGTCAACGGTGAATTGTTTGCGGTAGGGGGACTTGATAAGAACAAGCTCATCGCTAAAATCAAAGAGCTCAAAGGTTAGGTTATAGATACGACCGTACTGATCTCCGTATGCTTTTGATTAAAGACTTTGAAGTTCGTACGCTGCCTGATAAGGGCAAGGGTGTTTTTGCTACGCGTGATATTCCCGCCGGTACTATCATTGGCGACTATCTCGGTATGATTGTCCCTAACGAAGATGTTCACGAAGAAGAACAGGGGCTCTACGCCATGCTCTTAAATGATCAACTTTCAATCCTCGCCAATCCAACAGAAAGTGGTATTCATCTTATCAATCACTCGTGCGAGCCAAATTGCGGTATGTATCCATTGGGCGATCATACGGTATATTTTGCCCGTCGTAAGATTTTTCGAGGCGAGGAGCTCGCCGTCTCATACACTATTGGTCAGCCCGACGAAGAATGTAATCCGTGTAGGCATATTTGTATGTGCGGGTTTCCGTCATGCAGGGGGTCACTTCACTGTTCAGACCCAGAACTCAACGCCTTTTTTGCTTTTGAGCGCGCCGCACTCGCCAAGCAAAAAGGCCGCTACGGGAGATACATTTTTGAAGTTGGTAAAAAACTTGAACCACTCGCTTCGTATCCAAAAAATATCAATGATCATGAGATTTATCAGCTTTTTGCCGTTCGAGGCAAACCTGCGTATAAGCTAACCGGCAAACCAACGCTTGCTGCTATCCGCGCTTGTATTCGCCAAGAGGGCAGGCCGTGCAAGATACCAGCACGCGGTATTACCGTGCTCGCTATCGTTGGCAAAGAATTGCGTGTTATAGTTTCCTCATGAAAGAGTCAGCGCCCTATTTGCCAGACGAGTCTCATGGCCACCCTCCCGCGGTCACCGAGCGGCCAAAAGTATTCGAGGGGGAGACCGAAGAAGAATCGTTACGCGCGTGGGATCCAGTTTTTCAATTTGCGCGTGAATATTATCGAAAACTGAGAAAAGATATCCCTTTGGCTGACCACCCAGAGACCGTCAATGAACTTGTGCGAAGCGTGCAAGACGAGGTGTATGACCGTACTGCTATGTATATCCCTGAGGTTTTAAAAGATACGGCGTGGAGTGGCTCTGAAGAAAAGTTTACAGAAGCGGTGACTGGGCGCAACTATTCGAGTATTGATCTTAAAGACGCAGCTATGACCAAGACTACTTTGGGGCTTAGTCTGGTATCCGAGCGCGCGTGTGCCGCGACGATGAGCGAGGCACTCAAAGGTCTCGCGCCTGAAGACTTGGAGCGCTTTGGTATGGATACTGATGTGCGTGATATTATCGCGGACGCGATACCAAGATTGACGGCATCCAACGCGGAATATGTACGCCTCTGGGCTCGAGCGCTTGGCGGTGAAGGCAGAGAGAACCGACCTATAGACGCGGTACGCGAACACGCGCGTATGAATAGCGCTCTTGAAGATATGAAGACTCGTTTTGCCGAATCAGCGTGGCTCAAAGACTTCGGAGATACGGGAGAAGAATTTTTGGGATACCTCGATACGCTTCAGGGCGCTTATCGTCCGTTTAATAAGGAAGGCGAGGCATATTCTGCCGTGTATCGAGATCGTCTTGTAAAAGAGACCTACGATTTATTTCTCGATTTTTATAAAGCCCACCCAGAATTTCCTTTGATACTCATGCCACAAAGCGGTTCTATGCTCAGTGACGATGTTGAGGTAAAAAATCTTGGCTTTGATCCTGAAATACGCATTGTATGGCAAACGGCTCGCGAGCGCGGTATTTCCGCAACCGTAGAAGGTCTTCGTGGCGACTTTTCCGATGCTCTGGGCAAATCGTTCCCCGATCTTATTAAAAAAGAGGATCTCGCTGTTATCGCGGAAAGTCGTGCTATCGTTGGCAACGATCTTGCAGCACTTGGTATCAATATGAAGTTTCGCGGCGTTGCCCAAGATGGAGAGGATCGTAACTGGAACTTGTTGATCGAAAATGCTCAATGGCGTGAATATACCAAGCCGGCGATGGAAAAAATTAAAAAGTTAGTACCAGCAGAGCTCCGCGAAGTGGTCGAGGATCGATCGTTTGGTGATTTGATGAATATGTTGTCATTTTTTCATGAGTTTGTTCATAGGATTTATTCTGACGAAAGCAAATCGGCAAAACGCCTCGGTGATCTCAACGATACATTTGCCGAATCAAAGTCTGATACGCTCGCGCGCATCGTTTTTACCAAAGTCATGCAAAAAGAAGCCCGGCAGCGTTTTGGCGATCAAGCTCAAGAAGCCATGAACCTCGCCATGCTGGGTGATGATTTGGTTAATTACTATGACGGGAATCCCGACGGTGAGGATTATCCATATTGGTTAGGAGCGTCAGCGCGTCTCGGTGTTCTTGCGGAAAAGAATGTTTTTATAAAGACCGGCGATGCCGTCTCTATTGATGAGTTTAAACTTCGCGAAGATTGGGGGGCATATATGATGCCATTAGGACGCGAGTTACTGCAGATGTACGCAAGCGCCGAGTCAGATCTCAAAGAAGCAAAAAATATCGCGGCCCGTCTTGACACACCTAGCGATGCGCTGATGCTTAAAGATCTTGGTGAGCACCTTGCTCGTCGCGGATAGTACAGATTTGAAATGGCTCAGCCCGCAAAACAGTTTGACCGCAAGTATTTTTCTTCGGGTAGTTACGATTCATATAAAGAGGATGTTTTGAGCTGGACGCGCCCCACGGCGCGCAAAATTTTTTCGTATATCAAAAACAGTAAAAAACCACAGATACTCGATGTCGGATGCGCTGAAGGATATTTGATGGACGAGTTGCATAGATCTCACAAGATTGCGGTCGAGGGGATTGAGTTTTCTCACTACGCGCTTACTCGCGCGTTGCCATCAGTCAAAAAATATATCACTAAAGGAAGCCTTCTTGACGTACCAATTGCTCCTCGTGCGTACGACGCTATTATCTGTTTTGATGTTTTTGAGTATTTAACGCTGGAAGAAAACAAAAAAGCGGCGCGTATACTCGTACGCGCGTCACGAGATTATATTTTCTTTGCCAATCCATATAAGCACTCGTTTCAAGGATCTCAAAAACTCAACCCAGATTCATTGCGCATCACTGCGTTTACACAAAAAGAGTATCAAAAGATATTTAGAGATGCGGGCGCGCGATTCGTAGGCAAGTTCAACGCGGGATCAGGTAGCGATATATTAATTTTTCGCATAAAAAAATAATTACGCACCAAAAATGCTTTACATTTTTTTCGTACCTTCTACAATAAAAATGTAATGGATGCCAAAACGAATGGGAATGGGAATGGCAACGGAAATGGAAACAGTAACGGTGCTGCTGAAAAAATTTCCAGAAAATTCCTTTTTATCTCGTGGGAAAGTTTGTCGGGAGATTTAGCATGGCAGGTTGCCAAAGAAGGCAATGAAGTCAAATGTTATATTGATCGTCAAGATGATCGTGATGTCTATGATGGATTTCTCGAGAAAGTGGATGATTGGAAAGCTCATAAAGATTGGGCGGATGTTATTATTTGTGATGACACCGGCTTTGGCAAAATAGCAGATTCCTTGCGTAAGGAAGGTAAATATGTCGTTGGCGGCAGTATCTATACTGACATGCTCGAAGAAGATCGCGAATTCGGTCAAAACGAGATGAAATCAGTAGGTATGAACATTTTGCCCCACTGGGATTTTACTGAATTTGACGCAGCTATTGAGCATATCAAACAAAATCCTGGCAGATATGTCTTCAAGCCATCAGGCAGCGTGCCGTCTGATCAGAAAGGTATTTTGTTTATTGGTCACGAAGAAGATGGTAAAGATATCATCGAAGTCCTCGAACACAATAAAAAAACATGGGGCAAGCGTATCAAGCGTTTTCAGCTTCAAAAAGTTGCCGAGGGCGTGGAAATTGCAGTGGGAGCATTTTTCAATGGCAACGACTTTCTCTATCCCATCAATGTAAATTTTGAACACAAAAAACTTTTTCCCGGCGATATTGGTCCGTATACCGGTGAGATGGGCACCCTGATGTTTTGGTCTGCGCCGAACAACGCGTTTCGCGTCACACTTGAGAAGATGCGCGACAAGCTCAAAGAGAGTGGCTATTGTGGTTATATTGATATCAATTGTATTGCAAACGCGCGTGGCATTTATCCCCTTGAGTTTACCTGTCGCTTTGGTTATCCTACTATCAGTATCCAGATGGAGGGTATCATGAGTCCCATGGGCGAATTTCTGTACATGATGGCGAAGGGCGAACCCTATGACATTAAAACCAAAAAAGGCTTTCAGATAGGTGTGATCATCGCAGTACCGCCGTTTCCCTATGATGACAAGCGCGAAGCAGCTATCTATAAGGACATTTCGATACTTTTCAAAAAGCCGAACCTCGAAGGTGTGCGTCTTGGTGATGTAAAGCTGGTTGACGGTGACTGGCACTTGGCGGGCGATTCAGGTTATGCGTTGGTGGTGACGGCTGCGAGCAACACGGTAGAGGAAGCTCGCCAGCTTGCATACAAGCGTATCAAAAATGTGCGTCTTCAAAATATGTTTTATCGCACCGATATTGGGGTCAAGTGGTATCACGAATCTGACCAGCTACAAACTTGGGGTATTTTATGATGACGAAATTGCGCATCACGCAGATTGTAGGAGGGGTGCTCTTGGCGCTTTTTTTGGTTATAGGATGGGGTTTTGGAGTAATATTTCCGCCAACACCAAGTCAACCCGTCGTTCGTATTGAGCGTGGTATGAACGCCGAGCAGATCGGCGCGCGCCTCAAAGGAGCGGGCGTTATTCGTTCGCGTATCTTTTTTGTGTGGGCAGCGTATGTATCAGGCAGACAAAACCGTTTGGGCGCGGGATCATTTGAATTTATTGGAGCAAATTCCACATTTACGGTACTTGAGAATTTGCTTGCGCAAAAAAGTGAGCGTGCTGTCCTCGTCACCGAAGGGTCAACGGTGCGTGATATCGCGTCTACTCTTTCGTCGGCTGGTATGCCGGCAGGATTACGCTTTGAAGTGATCGCCATGGCGCGCGAAGGTTTTTTGTTCCCCGATACGTATCGGTTCTTTGAGTCCGCGTCAGCAGAAGAGATTGTTGACGTGATGTACAAAGAATTTCAGGAAAAAATAAAACCATTTGAAGCGGATATCAGGGCGAATGGCCATTCGCAGCAAGACATCATTACTATGGCATCGATCATCGAGCGGGAGGTGCGTACGCCGCGTGATAAGGTGCTCGTAGCAGGCATTTTGTGGAAGCGCATGCGTGAAGGTATGCCATTGCAGGTTGATGCGACGCTTTTTTATGTGACCGGTAAAGCAAGCCATGAACTCGATAAAAAAGATCTCGAGAACGCATCGCCTTACAATACCTATGAGCACAAAGGGTTGCCGCCCACACCCATCTCAAATCCCGGCATCGAATCTATCAAGGCAGCAATTCATCCGGTAGAATCTCCATACTTTTTTTACTTGTCAGGGAGTGACGGCACAACCCATTACGCTCGCACATTCGATGAGCATAAGAAAAACAAAGCTCTCTATCTCAAATAGCGATTCCGTGGTATAGTACGCGCGCTATGGAGAAAAAGAAAAAGATCTTTGTAGGCATGTCGGGCGGCGTTGATTCTTCGGTAGCAGCAGCCCTCCTCAAAGAACAGGGTTATGATGTACATGGTGTTTTTATGCAGGGTTGGCAAAACCCGCATTTTGAGTGTACCTGGAAAGAAGACCGCCAAGATGCCGCGCGTGTCGCGGGTATGTTAGATATTCCGTTTCGTGTTTTAGATTTCTCACGCAAATATTATGAAAAAGTAGTAGCGTATCTTATTGCCGAATACAAAGCTGGTCGCACGCCAAATCCTGATGTGATGTGCAATCGCGAGATCAAGTTCGGATTGTTCTATGACTGGGCGCGCGAACAAGGCGCTGACTACATCGCGACTGGTCACTACATTCGCCGTGATGGCGATAGACTTTTGGTAGCAAAAGATACCAATAAAGATCAAACATATTTTTTGTGGGCGCTCACACCAGAGATTGTCACGCACTCACTCTTTCCGGTAGGCGAATATACCAAGCCCGAAGTACGCAAAATCGCCGAGAAATACAATTTGCCCACCGCGTCTAAAAAAGATTCGCAGGGCATTTGCTTTGTAGGTAAAGGGAGTATCGCTGATTTTTTGCGCGAGCATATCGAGACCACCCGAGGTGAGATTCGTACGGCTGACGGCAAAAAAATAGGCGAGCATGATGGCTTGGAGCTTTTTACAATCGGTCAGCGTCACGGTATTGGCACCCCTGGCGGATCGGGCGAGCCGTACTACGTGGCCGCAAAAGACGCCGCTACGGGTACGCTTACCGTTGCGCAAAGTGATACCGATCCCGCGCTCTACAAAAAAGAGATTATGTATCAGGGCGCCAATTGGCTCAAGGCGCCGGCAGTTTTTCCGTTTGAATGCGAAGCCCGCATTCGTTATCGAGCGCCTTTGGCGCGATGCCTCGTCGAAGACGGGCGTGTTATTTTTGATAGTCCACAGCGGGCAATTGCCCCCGGCCAGTCAGTTGTTTTTTATAGCAAAGGTGAGCTTTTAGGTGGCGGGGTTATAAATTGATAAATATAAAAAGAAAAGGGGTTGCCTTGTAGGCAACCCCTAGTGTTAGATCGTCGCTGGCACAACGATTTTTTCCAGTTCATCGATTCGGTCAAGTTCCTCAAGCAAGTGATTGTGATCCATGTCACCGCCTTGATCATCAACTTTCTGCCAGATTGCGTTGATGATTTGACGGACACGCTCACGGGTGATTCCGAAATGTTGCCCAGAGGCTTCTAGGGTGCGATGTCCTCCGGAACCGTCAAAGCCATAGAAAATGTTGAAGAGCCTGACATCGCGTTCTGAGAGTGACAACTTATCAGTAATTTGTCGGAGAGTCTCATTGATCTTTTTACGGGCAGTTTCGAGTTCTTCGGATGCCTCGATGTAGAGCTCGTGGTTCAGGATTTGCTCGTCGGGAAGGCTTTCACCCAATGTTGGTTCGTTATCCTCGTTCTTACCGCGATGACCATCCATATTGATTACATCATCAAGCGAGATTGTTTCGATGCGCATTCTGATGAGCGCTCGACTGACTTTGTCCACCGGTAGCTCGGCAGCACATGAGATCTCTTCCGCGGTTGGGATACGACCCATTTCTTCGGCGATCCGCTGTGAGACTTCGCGGATCTGATGATCCAGCTCTTGAATATGAATAGGGAGGCGTATGGTTCTCGACTGATCTTGGATCGCACGGGAAATTGATTGTCGGATCCACCATACCGCGTAGGTGGTGAAGCGTCCGCGGCGATAGTCGAACTTTCCCGCTGCAATGATAAGACCAGCGTTGCCTTCTTGAATGAGATCCTCAAGCGACAAGTTACTCCACATGTAGCGAGAGGCAACCCATCTGACGAGCCGCAGGTTGTGCTCAACAAGCCCATTGCGTGCATCAAGATCGCTTTCCTCAAAAATGCGCCTACCAAGTTCCCGCTCCTCTTCGAAAGAGAGCAAAGGATAGCGACGCATTTCGGAGTAGTATTGACCGAGAACATCATAATACTCGTCCAGACTGGATTCTTCATTAAGGTGTTCCGGTGCGATTGGCAACCCCTTATAAGTACCAGGGAGTTCCGTACCATCTTGAACTTTGCGGAACTTTTTAGGCTCTTTTTTTCGAGTCGGATATTGATCATGGTACGCGGGCGCGTCTTTATCAGTGACTAGCTGTACTCCATTTGACCGAAGGAGCTGGCCAAGCCAGCTGATAGTTTCGGTAAGGCGTTCGCGGTCGCGTTCGGTTTCCTTTGGAATGAGCTGTGCAATCTCATGAGTCGAGATTTTACCACGCAAAAATGCTGCTTGCAGCAGCTCGATGCCTACCAGTTTGAGCCCCCGTGACCGAAGATCGGCAGGGAGCGTTTGGTTGATACCCTCTATTGTTTCTTCCATGACATCTCCCTCCCTTTTTAAGGTTGGACAAAAATAAGAACTCCCAGTAAGGACTCTAGAGCATTGACAATACATTGTCAATATGTTTTGCTTGCGCATAGACGATCCTCGAAAAATTACTGTCGCAAAAGACAGAAAGGAGATACGACGGATGTATAAGCCCTATTCCTACCAGCTCAAGTGCCTCAATGTATTAGAGAGCGTACGGGCTACTGGTCTTACAAGAGCCCTTGTGGTTATGGCAAGTGGCCTTGGCAAGACAGTGACCATGGCTTTTGACGCAAAAGCATTCCGGGAACGGCAGGGAGGGGGTCGCGTACTCTTTCTTTGTCACAACAATGACATCCTCTACCAAGCAAAGACCACTTTTCATGCCGTCAATGGTCCCGAACGAACCTATGGCTACTTTCATGGCGAGGAAAAGCATCTACATCATGTTGACTTTCTCTTTGCTTCATTCCAGACCATGGAGCGCTCGAGAGAACTGTTTGATCCAACAGAGTTTGCCTATATTGTAGTTGATGAAAGCCATCACTCTCAAGCGGACACCTATCGCTCGACAGTCGAGTACTTTAGGCCGCAATTTCTTCTCGGTGCCACTGCAACCCCCAATCGGCTCGACCAGCTCGATATCCGCGAACTCTTCGGGCACGAAGTGTATTACCTTCCGCTCGAAGAAGCGATAGTACGAGGACTCGTGACCCCCGTTGACTACCGGTTACTGACGGATGAAATAGTACTATCTGAAGAACTCAAGGCAGAAGACGGGAGTCGGGTCTCACTCGCGGAGCTTAACCGCAAGGTTTTTATTCCACGACGTGATGGGGAGATTGCAAAGATCATTGCGCGACACACTGCGGGATTTCAGAATCCTCGTACAATGATTTTTTGCAATTCAATCCGACATTGTGAGCACCTTGCCAAGTTCATACCGGACAGTTTCGCGATTCACTCGAAGGTCCCCGACAGGGAGCGTGCGGTAAAACTCGAAATGTTCCGGCAAGGTATCATCAGTACCGTGCTGACGGTCAACGCTTTCAATGAGGGCATCGACATCCCACAGGCAAACATGGTTGTCTTCCTGCGCTCTACAACCTCGAACACTATTTTTCTTCAGCAGCTTGGCCGTGGGCTTCGCAAGAGTGATGGCAAAGACAAGGTCATTGCCCTCGACTTTGTCGCTAACTGCGAACGGATCAAGATGGTCCATACGTTGTGGCGGCAAATTGAAGATGCGGCGTTGCAGCGTAGGGGAGGGGGTGATTTGAACCAAGCAACCTCTTCGCCGATGATGCTCAACGTCAATTCCGTGAACTTCACGGAGACGATTGTTCCTCTCTTGAGGCTGATGGACCGGGTCCGACCAGCTCGTGTGTCAGAAGTGGAGTATCTTCTAAAGAAATACTCGTCATGTAATCCCATTCCCGCCGATCGTGCTGTTGCAGGATCGGCTATGAAGTATCTATGGATATGTTCCATATGTAGCTACGAATGGCAATCGCAGGGATCAAGACGGATGCAGGGTCGCGGGTGCCCCTCTTGTGCCAACAAGGTTGTAACAGAAAAAAATAATCTCGCGATCACACATTCAGAGCTTGCTAAGGAATATTCAATCCGTAATATTCTTCCTGTAACAGCGGTGACTGCGGGGACAAATAAAAAACTTTGGTGGAGATGTGCATCGTGCACTTATGAGTGGGAAACGAGAGGAGCCGACCGCGTTGCAGGTAAGGGCTGTCCCTCTTGTGCGCGCCAACGAGTAACTCACCTCAATAACTTGACTATTACAAACCCAGAACTTGTCAAAGAATACTCCTCGCGAAACTTGATCCCTGCCACTCAAGTCATTGCCAGTACAAGCAAAAAACTCTGGTGGATTTGCCAAATGTGTATGCATGAATGGCAAGCTGTAGGGGCTAGTCGTTCACGAGGTGTTGGTTGTCCCTCGTGTACCCACCGAATTGTAACCACAACCAACAATCTTGCAGTTACATACCCAAAACTTTCCAAAGAATACTCGACTCGTAATGCACTCCCCGCTACTGAAGTAGTCGCTGGTAGTTATGCAAAGTACTGGTGGATATGCGGGACATGTCATCATGAATGGCAGGTGTCGGGCAGCCATCGTATACAAGGAAGTCATTGCCCTCGATGCGCCGTTAAAAAACGGATATCCTCTCGTAATGCGACAGTGATGAAAGAATGAAACCTAACAGCCCCGCAAAGTCGTTCAGACGATGCGGGGTCTTTTTTATACTAGAATAGAGACATGATAGGTTCCACTCTTTTTATTGCCGAGGTGAAAACACAGTCACCGTTTGGGTATCGGGCACAAAAATCGTGGGAGGAGCTTTTTGATATTGCCAATACGCACGGCGATTGGCTTTCGATTCATACCGATCCGCGCTGGGGAGGCTCGTTTGAGCTACTGGCAAAGGCGCGCAAACTTACCCAAAAACCGATACTTGCCAAAGGTATTCATGCGACTGATGATGATGTGCGCCGCGCAGCTCTTTTAGGAGCCGACTTTGTGCTGGTGGTGGGGCGTACACCAAGCATATATTCTGAAAAAATTATTGTTGAGCCATTAGATATGGATGCGCTCAAAAAAATACCGCAAGAATATCGCGTACTTTGGAATAGTCGCGATCTTGCGACGGGAGAGCTTAAAAAAGAATCGTTTGCCGACGCGCGCGCATTGCGTGACGGCTGGCTTTGTCAGGCGAGTAATATTCATGCACTTACTGATATCCAAAAGGGCGCTGACGCGATACTCGTTGGCGAGCATCTCGAAGAGTTTATCAAATCAATCAAATAAGCTATACTGCCCATTATGAAAGGCTCGGAAATACGGCAGAAATTTCTCCATTTTTTTGCAAAAAATGGCCACACGGTGGTGCCATCAAGCTCGCTGTTGCCCGACGACCCGTCGGTATTGCTGACAACCGCGGGCATGCAGCAGTTCAAGCCCTATTATACCGGTGCGGCAGACGCTATGCGTGACTTCAAATCACTCAATACCGCATCATCACAAAAATGTTTTCGTACCTCTGACATCGACGAGGTGGGCGATGATACACACCTGACATTTTTTGAAATGCTCGGGAACTTTTCATTTGGCGGGTATCTCAAAGAAGGTGCTATCAAGTTTGCTTATGAATTTATAACCCGCGAGCTTGGTCTTGAGATTTCGTATGTCACAATCTTCGAAGGTTCTCACGGCGTACCCAAAGACGAAGAGTCTCGTGCGGCGTGGCAAGCACTCGGTATTAAAGATATTCGTGAAGAGGGTATTAACGATGTATTTTGGGGCCCTACAGGCACCTCAGGCCCGTGTGGCCCTACAACAGAGATTTACTGTACCAATGCTAGTGGTAAAGATGTGGAGGTATGGAACCTCGTGTTTAACCAGTTTTTCTACGCAGGTTCACGCGAAGAGCTTTTAGCTCAAACTTCCGGCAAGGCGCTCGAACCACTCAAAACTCCCGGCGTTGATACTGGTATGGGTCTCGAGCGCCTAGTGATGATCGCGCAGAAAAAGCGCAATTTATTTGAGACGGATCTATTTGCACCATTTTTAGAGCTTGTCCCAAACGCGTTTGATGAGCGTGTGCGCCGAGTGATCGTTGATCATATCCGTGGCAGTGCTTTTTTGATCGCTGACGGTGTGCGCCCTTCAAATAAAGAGGCGGGATATGTTTTGCGTCGTCTGTTGCGCCGGGTGTTTGCCTACGAAGAGCTTTATAAAATGCCCGTACATATTGTCGATGCACTGGTGCACGATATTGTGCATGAATACGGCGAGACCTACAAAGATCTTGGCACTAAAGCTGACACGGTGCGCGTCGAGGTGACGGTCGAGCGCGAGCGTTTTATGCGTACGCTTAAAAAAGGCCTTGGCGAGCTTGAAAAAATACAAACGCTTGATGCGCAGTCAGCATTTCGTTTGTATGAGACATTCGGGTTGCCCTACGAGATCATTAAAGAGCTTGGCGGTGAGCGCGCCTCGGTACTCAAACGCGAGGCATTTGACGAAGAATTTAAAAAACACCAAGAAAAATCTCGCCAAGGTGCTGAGAAAAAATTTGGCGGCCACGGCTTGATACTCGATACAGGCGAGCTCAAAGCAAAAGACGCTACCGAGCTCCAAAAAGTGACTCGTCTTCACTCAGCTACACACTTACTTCAGGCTTCGCTCCGCAAAGTACTCGGTACCGAGGTACATCAGATGGGTTCCGATATCACGGTAGAACGCACGCGCTTTGACTTTGCATTTGGCCGTAAAGTGACTCCCGATGAGCTCAAGGCGGTAGAAGATCTTATCAATGGCGCTATCGAGAAAGATTATAGTGTCACTAAAAAGCTTTTGCCGTTTGATGAGGCAGTCAAAACCGGCGCTCTCTATTTTTTCAAAGAAAAGTATCCTGCTGAGGTCAATGTCTACACATTTGGTACTTCCGACGAGTCCGAGGTCTTTTCGCGCGAGTTTTGTGGCGGGCCACATGTTACCCACACGCGCGAAATCGGAAAGTTGCGTATACTAAAAGAAGAAGCGTCTTCATCGGGCGTTCGTCGCATTCGTGCTACAATAGAGCCATAATGTTTTTCCACAAATCGCAAAAGAAGGTTGGTCTTGCTTTTGATATTGGCACGGCATCAGTGAGTGCCGCGCTCTTTGAGCTTCGCGGTGATGATCCGCGTCCTCATGTACTTAAGATTTTTCGTAAGTTTTATACGGCTTCGCTCAAGCGCGACGCCTCGCACTTTAGTAAATCAACCGTGGGCCAATTTTCCGCCATTCTCAAAGATGCAGGTACCGAGCTCAAAGGTATTATGCCTGAGATCTATGTGGTCGGGCTCTCATCTATCTTTTATCTTGGCAAAACAGAACGGGTCTATGAAAAGCGTCCCAAGCCGCGCGTGGTCACACAGGCAGATACGGCAAGCTTTATCAATCAGGGTCAGCAAAAATTTTTGGCTGATATCGGCCATGGCGATGTGGTTATCATCGAAGAAGTATTGATGCGTTCACTGCTCAATGGGTATCGGGTAGATCAGCCGACTGGTAAAAGCGCTGAAGAAATCGAGTCATGGATTCATTTTGCGGGTACCTCACGCGAACTCTATGACACCTTTACCTCGGTCATCAAAAGCTCGCGTCCTGACGCTCATATCAGATTTTCAACTTTTCCTATTACTACTTGGCTCTTGATGCAAGAGGCACTTGCGCCCGAACACTCAGTGATCATTGTTGATATCGGAGGCGAGCTCACCGAAGTTACTTTTTTAGTAGATGGCGTTATCACCGAGATTGTGTCGCTTCCTTTTGGAGTACTCAATATTTTGTTGCGCATTTCAGAATCACAGCGGGTTGATCTGGACAATGCGCTCACGCTTCTCAAAGCATACACAGGCAATACACTAACCGCAGATGCATCGGCAAAGCTTCGTGCTACTATAAAAAAAGAGATGAAATCATGGGAAGAAGTTTTTGAACGCATTTGGCAGCGCGCCTCTAGAGACATCATGAGCGATGTCAAAATGCTTTTTTTGGGTGGCGGTGCGCTTGTGAGTGATATGAAAAATGCCGTTGCTCCACCGCTCTTGCATCCCGATCTCGCGCGTGGACTTCATGTCTCGGTCATACAACCCGAAGCGTTTCAAGACAAATTTGGTACCTTTGGCGCATTCGACGGTCCCGGAGATTTTGGTCTCATGTCGCTTATCGCGAGTACACGCTATTATACTAAATGAGTATGTTTTCTTCTGGCAACAACCAAAAACGCGTTATTTCGGATATCCGTCCTGC
The DNA here is from genome assembly GCA_038064855.1 of Patescibacteria group bacterium. NCBI lineage: Bacteria > Patescibacteria group bacterium. The sequence continues at coordinate 166,091 of JBBTSE010000007.1, read as the reverse complement.
GGGTGGCACCAAAAAGTCGCCCATGCTTGTTCCTAAAAAACATTCATCCGATCCACTTCCTCCGCGTCATGAAAAAATAGTAAATCATACGACGGGTGAAAAAACACGCCGTTTTGGTTTACGGCAAACAGCTATCATTGTTGGCGCTATTGTTGTTGTTTGCGCTTCTATCTGGTGGTCGTCAACGCTTACGCTTGTCATCCGAAAACAAGAACGAAATTTCAATATGGGCGAGGGTGTCCCACTCACAGTCACCGCTAAGGAGTTTAAGACTGAAATCGTTGAGCGAGGTGAGGGTGTGAGCACCAATGTCGAGGCGTTTAGCAAGCGCGCGTCCGGCGTAGTGCTGGTATATAATAACTATTCTTCCGAGCCGCAGGTTTTGGTCCAGAATACACGCTTTCAGACTAGCAAAGGCCTGGTATTCCGCGCCAAGAGTCGTGTGGTGGTACCGGGTAAAAAAGGAGACAAGCCAGGATCTGTCGAGGTTGAGATAACCGCCGATGCGCCAGGCGAAAAATATAATGTAGGTTTTTCTGATTTTAAAATCCCCGGATTTTCCGGCACCCCAAAGTATGACAAGTTTTATGCTCGTTCGCGCGCTGATGGGCCGGGCGACATCAAAGGAGGAGCTGCCGGGCAGGGTAAGGTTGTAGGTAAAGCCGAGGCAGAAGCGCTTCTCAAGAGTCTTGAGGAAAAGGTAAAGGCGAACTTGGCGACAAAACTCGCAGATGAAATGAAAGATCCGTATGTTATATTTCCTGATACCATTGAGGCAAACATCACATTGCGCGTGACTGATCCGCCCATTGGCGCTCCCGGAGATAAGTTTTTTGGCGAGGTACGGGGAGAGGCAAAAGTTTTGGCGGTTGACAGGGCCGCCTATCAGGCCGCGCTCGCTAATATCCTATTTGAAGATAAGGCGTTGATCGCCAGTTTTACTTTGCCAGTGGGCACAAAACTCTCTTGTGAGAAGCCAAAGCTTGATTATGCAAAGAGCGCTATCTCTTGTACGGTACAGGGTAAGATTGTCTTTGAGGGGGCGGTGCCTGTTGATGAATTTCGCAAGAAAGTGCTCGCCGCCAAAAAAGTAAGTGATATCAAGGGCCTCCTCACTCTGTACCCAGGAATCAAGAATATAGAAGAGACTTTTAGACCCTCATTTCTCAAGCGCATACCCTCTCGCTCCAGTCAGCTTATCGTCCAAGTGCGCTAGTATTGACATCAAATCAACTCTCGGATATGATGGAGAACATATTCCTATGCTAGATGAAAAGACTCTGCGCGAAGGCGTTGTACTAGAAGCGTTCAAGGGCGGTCTTTTTAGGGTGAAACTCGACAATTCCGAGGATGAGGTATCGGCTCATCTCGCGGGAAAAATGCGTTTCCATTATATCAAAGTTCTTGTCGGCGACCGGGTGAGGATCGCATTCTCGCCTTATGACAAGGAAAAGGGTCGTATTGTCCAGCGTCTCTAGCCTGGAATCTAAGACGTAAGACAAATGAAAGTACGCGCATCAGTAAAGAAAATTTGTAATAACTGCAAACTGGTCAAGCGTCAGAGACGCCTTTTTATTGTTTGTAAGACTCCAAAACATAAGCAACGACAAGGATAATATATGGCACGCATCGCAGGGGTTAACATCCCCGACAACAAAAAAATAGAAATCTCCCTTTCATACATCTACGGCATCGGCCGTCCTTTGGCGCGCGTCATTTTAGAGAAAGCAAAGATTTCAGACACCAAGCGAGCCAAAGATTTGACCCCTGATGAGACTGCTCGTCTCCGCGCTATCATCGAAAAAGAATACGCGGTTGAGGGCGCGTTGCGTCGTGAGATCTTGCTCAACATCAAGCGTCTCAAAGACACGGGCGCGTATCGCGGTACACGCCATATGCGTAACTTGCCATTGCGTGGTCAGCGCACCAAGACAAACTCTCGCACTCGCCGAGGTAACAAGCGTGTGACGATGGGTTCAGGTAAGCGTAAGGTTGATAAGAAATAAAATCCTATGGGCAAAAAGCGTATCATCAGAAAATCAGGGGAAGGCGAGGCATCATCGCCGCGTCAAGCCGCAAGCTCGCGCCGCAAACTCGCGCATGGGCTTGTGCATATTTCGGCAACCTACAATAACACACTCATCTCTCTTACTGATGCGCGAGGTAATCTTTTTGCTCAAAACTCGAGCGGACGCATGGGCTTTTCCGGTTCAAAGAAGGGCACGCCGTATGCCGCTACGAAAGCTGCCGAAGTCATAGCTGATCAGGCGCGCGACATGGGTGTCACTGACCTTGATATTCGTATCAAGGGGCTCGGTTCGGGTAGAGAGTCGGCACTTCGTGTATTCGGTCAGAAAGGTTTTGCTATCAGCTCTATTCGAGATATGACGCCAATCCCGCACGGCATCCCGCGTCTCAAAAAACCTCGTCGCGTATAGCATCCACCCTATCAATAAACATATATGATACAAGATTCAAAATGTAAAAAATGTCGGAGACAAGGCGAAAAGCTCTTTTTAAAGGGTGAGCGTTGTTATTCACAAAAATGCGCGATGATCCGCAAGCCGTATGCTCCCGGTATTCATGGTAAGGGTGGTACCAAGCGCAGAAAAGAAGTGTCTGAGTTTTCTCGCCAACTTCATGAAAAGCAGCGTGTCCGTTTGCTCTACAGTGTTTCCGAGCGCCAGTTTTCTAACTATGTCGCGAAAGCGCTCGCGGGTCATGGTGGTGATGTAGTCCAAAAATTTGTCTCCGCACTCGAATTGCGTCTTGACAATACTGTATTTCGTCTCGGCTTTGCCGTTTCTCGTTCTGTCGCGCGCCAAATCATTTCGCATGGTCACATCACCGTTGATGGTAAAAAAGTATTTGTGCCTTCATATCGTCTGAGTGTAGGTCAGCGTATTGGTATGGCACAAAGTTCTGCTGCCAAGGGTGTATTCCGCGACATCGAATTGTTACTTAAAAAACACGAGACTTCTTCGTGGCTCTCGTTTGTACCCGAGAAGCACGAAGGCACTGTGAGCTCTTTACCAAAAGTCGAAGATATGGTACGATTATACGATGTAAAGTCTATTATGGAGTACTATTCCCGCTAATAGGGGGTAGTCTCATTTTTAATATTTTATGAATACTACAATACTTCTTCCTTCACGGCCCTATGTCGAAAACGAAACTCCGACCAAGGCTGATATTATCATCGAGAGTTTGCACCCAGGATACGGTGTGACGATTGGCAACGCGATGCGCCGCGTCCTTTTTTCGTCTCTGCCAGGCGCTGCCGTAACCCGCGTTAAAATCCAAGGTATCAATCATGAGTTTTCGACCATTCCTGGCGTGCTCGAAGATGTGCTTTTGATTGTCCTCAATCTCAAACAGCTTCGTTTCAAGATGTATAGTGAAGAGTCCGAGACTATTTTGTTTGAAGCCAAGGGCGAGTGTGAGATAAAAGCTGGTGATATCAAGACTTCTTCAAATCTTGAGATCATCAACAAAGATTTGCATATTGCGACTCTTACCAAAAAAAGCGCGACATTCTCTATCGAACTGACGGTAGAGCGTGGCGTAGGATATCGTCCCAAAGAAGTAATCGAAAGCCAGCGGTTAGAAGCAGGTGCTATCGTACTTGATGCTATTTTTACTCCCATTCGTAAGGTTAGCTACCATGTAGAAAATATGCGTGTCGGTACTGAGACTGATTACAACAAGCTCATCATGTCGATCGACACCGATGGCACGATCACCCCGCGAGACGCATTTACTTCTGCTCTCGAGATTCTTATCGGGCAATTGGGTGAACTTCGCGCATTCGGTGAGAAGGGCGAAGTACTTTCTATTCTACCGGAGCGCAAACAAGAAATCGCAGCACCCGCCAGCGACGACACCGATTACGGCAGTATATTACTTGAAGATGTAAAGCTTTCGAGCCATACGCTCAATGCGCTTGCCCGTGCCGGATTCACTAAGCTTGGTGATGTCGCACGCAAGACCGAGACCGAGCTTCGCGAGCTTGATGGCGTTGGCGAAAAAGCCATGCAGGAAATACATCGTGAGCTTGGCAATTTTGGCTTAACACTTAATCAAGAAGACTAAACAACTCCTATGCAACATCGTCGTGTCGGTAAAGTTTTAAAACGAGAAAAGGGGCCACGCGAGGCGCTCTTGCGTTCGCTTGCCCGTTCTATTGTTTTGAAGAGCGCCATCACCACGACCCAGGCCAAGGCAAAAGCTGTCCGCCCCGTACTCGAACGCTTGATCACGACCGAGAAGAAGGGTACGCTTGCCGGACATCGCACCGTTGTAGCAGCCCTCGGCAAAGATGCAGCTACTCATCTCAAAAAAGAAATTGTCCCCAAGATGACCACGCGCAACGGCGGGTATCTCCGTATCACCAACATTGGTATACGCAAGTCAGACGCCGCGCCCATGGCTCATATCAGTATCGTCCAATAATATGACACAGAAAACAGCAAAAAAGACTGATATCACAATCGACGCTCGCGGTATGGCGCTTGGTCGACTTGCCTCGCAAGTCGCTGTTTTGATTCGTGGTAAAGGTACGACTGATTGGGAAAGCCATGTGGCACCAAATCAAAAGGTTATCGTAAAGAATGTGGGTCAAATTCGCCTTTCTGGTCGCAAATGGGATCAGGGTGGCAACGAGCGTTATTCGGGTTTCCACGGTGGTCTCCGTATTCCTACCTACCGCGATATCTTTACCAAAGATCCGGCACGGTTGCTTCGCGAGGCGGTCACTGGTATGATTCCACGCAATCGATTACGCAAGGATATTTTAAAAAATCTCATCATTTATGTCACAGACGAAAAGTAAAACTGCTGCCTTTACGGGCAAATATATCGAAGCTGTCGGACGCCGCAAGACCTCTATTGCGCGCGTGCGTATTTTTGCTAATCAAGAGGGCATCGTTGTCAACGGTATCGACTACAAGAAATATTTTGTTACCGTAGACATGCAAAAGATTGTTGAAGACGCTTTTCGTAAAGCGCGTCCCGAGACTCATTTTGGTGTATCAGTCAAAGTAGAGGGTGGTGGTATTCACTCACAGTCAGAGGCAGTACGCCACGGCATTTCTCGTACACTCAACACCTTTGATATCGCATTGCGCCACAGTCTCAAAAAAGCAGGCTTTCTCAAGCGTGATCCTCGCGTCAAAGAGCGCCGTAAGTTCGGCCTCAAAAAAGCTCGCCGCGCCCCTCAGTGGTCAAAGCGTTAATCTCAAAAATCCCTCCCGCGATTGCGGGAGGGATTTTTGTTTAGCAGGAGAACAAATTAGCACTCTTGACCCACGAGTGCTAATTGTCTATAATGCTCCTATGCTCAAAGAGCGCGAAAAAAATATCCTTGAACTTTTGGTCAGGGACTATATTCGTACCGCAGAGCCTGTATCATCCGAGCGCATTGCGCGGCATTTCCGTGGCAACTTGAGTCCCGCATCGATCCGCAATGTATTTGGTGTTTTGACCGATGAGGGTTTTATCGTCCAGCCCCATGTCTCGGGAGGGCGCGTGCCATCCGTGCGTGGGTACCGTTTTTTTGTAGACGAAGTATTGGCCGATGAAGTGGAAACAGCGGTGACGCAACGCGTAACCCAAGTATTGGGTGGCATGCGCGCGTTGCAGGAAAAGATGGCTCAACACTTTCGTGTACTCTCAGCATTTGGTGAAGGTATGCCTATAGGTTTTGATGAGGTATTTCGTGAACCTGAATTTGCTGAGCGCGATGTCGTCAAAGAGATGGGCATATTCCTCGATCATCTTGAACGCCAGCGTGACGCGTATAGAGAGTCACTCGAAGATGATCCATTTCGCGTGTATATTGGCGAGGAGAACCCCGTCGAGCGCATGCGTGCGATCAGTGTAGTAGTCGGTCGGCGCGGGAGAGACGATGTCTTTTTCGTAGCAGGGCCTACGCGCATGAATTACGAAGGTATTATTGGTACCATACGCATATGGATGAAGAACGATTAGACGATATCGAGCTTGAGGCGGAAGACGATGCGAATCCCAAGCTGACAAAACTCAAACACGCGCTCGAAATCTGTAAAAAGGAAAAAGACGAGTATCTTCAGGGTTGGCAGCGAGCAAAAGCAGACTATTCAAACGCTGAGCGCGAATCACGCAAAGGCCAAGAGTCAGCAGTACAGTACGCAGAGATTCGTATGGTACGCGAGATCCTTGATGTTGTAGACACCTTTGAAGGCGCCTTTGCCTCACCACCGCCCGATTCTCCGTGGGTGCAAGGTATGCGCAACACACTCGAGAAGCTCAGAGGTCTCCTCAAGCGTTATGATATTGAGTCCATCGATGCTCTCGGCAAAATATTTGATCCCGTATGGCATGAAGCAATTGAAGTCAAAGAAGTCGCGAGCGAGGCAGATGACAACAAAGTGATGACAGAATTTCAAAAAGGGTATCGGATAGGTGATCGAGTCATCCGCCCCGCAAAAGTGAGTGTCGGTGAATTTAAAAAAGAATAATAAATAAAAAAATATTATGGCAAAAATACTTGGAATTGACTTAGGCACTACCAACTCAGCGATAGCAATCATCGAGGGCGGTGCTCCAAAAATAATCGAAAACAAAGAAGGTAATCGCACCACGCCGTCTATTGTCGCACTCTCAAAATCAAACGAGCGTTTGGCAGGGTTAATTGCGAAGCGCCAAGCAGTCACCAATCCACGCGGTACTATTTATTCTGCCAAACGCCTTATCGGTCGCAAGTTTTCTGATGCAGAGGTACAGCGCGACAAAACACTCTTGCCGTACACCATCAAAGAGTCAGCCAATAGCGGCGTTGAGATTGAAATGGGGGGCAAAGGATATCGTCCCGAAGAAATCTCGGCGATGATTTTGCAAAAGCTCAAAGCAGACGCTGAAGAAAAGCTTGGTGAGAAAATCACCGAGGCGATTATCACGGTACCGGCCTACTTTAGCGATTCACAGCGCAAGGCGACCAAAGACGCAGGCGAGATCGCGGGGCTCACGGTGCGCCGCATTCTCAACGAACCGACGGCAGCTGCGCTCGCATATGGTTTCAATAAAAAGAAAGATGAAAAAGTGGTTGTCTATGACTTTGGCGGCGGTACTTTTGATGTTTCAGTGCTTGATATTGCCGAAGACACCATCGAGGTGAAGGCAACCGGTGGCGACACACACTTGGGGGGTGATGACTTTGATCAAAAAATTATTGAGTGGATCATCAGCGAGTTCAAAAAACAATCAGGCATCGATGTATCCAAAGATGCGATAGCTCTCCAGCGCCTCAAAGAAGCGGCGGAAAAAGCAAAGCATGAGCTTTCGGGTACCATGGAGACCGAGGTCAATATTCCATTCATTACATCAAACGAATCAGGCCCCCAGCACTTGCTTCTCAAACTCAAGCGCGCAGATTTTGAGCAGCTCGTAGGTGATTACATCACCAAATCAATCAATATCACGAGTCAGGTTGTCAAAGACGCCGGACTTGCGATCGGCGATATTAATGAAGTTATCTTGGTAGGTGGTCAGACGCGCATGCCGGCAATCGTAGAGGCCGTTAAAAAACTCTTTGGCAAAGAGCCGAATCGCACCATCAACCCTGACGAAGTAGTGGCACTTGGCGCGGCCGTACAGGCAGGTATCTTGCAGGGCGATGTTAAAGATGTGCTCTTGCTCGATGTCACGCCACTCTCCGTTGGTCTCGAAACTTTTGGCGGAGTATTTACCCGTATCATTGAAAAAAATACCACCGTGCCGACTGCAAAGACACAGGTGTTTTCAACCGCGGCGGATTCCCAGCCGTCAGTCGAGATCCATATCTTGCAGGGTGAGCGTGAGATGGCCACAGACAACAAAACACTCGGCCGATTTATTCTTGATGGCATCCCACCAGCACCCCGAGGCATGCCCCAGATTGAAGTCTCATTTGATATCGATGCCAATGGTATTTTGTCGGTGAAGGCAAAAGACAAGGGTACCGGCAAAGAGCAGTCAGTACGCATCGAGGCATCGAGCGGGCTTACCAAAGATGATATCGAGCGTATGAAGCAAGATGCCGCCGTACACGCAGATGAAGACAAGAAAAAGCGTGATTTGGTAGAAGCCCGCAATATCGCAGACACCATGGTATACACGACTGAAAAGGCAGTGCACGATGCGGGTGACAAAGTACCCGAAGCACTTAAAAAAGAAATAGAAGACAAAAAGAAAGAGCTCGACGAGGTCATGAAGGGCGAGGACGCGGCAAAAATCCGTGACAAGGCAACGGCCTATTCGGTAGCGGCTCAAAAGATAGGGGAGTTGATCTATAAAAAAGATGCAGAAGCCACGCCGGGTGCAACACCAGTTGAACATGAGGAAGTAAAAGACGATAATAAGGGTAATGAAAGCACCGGCTAAAGAAGCCACGCTCCTTACCCTCCTCGTACTCTCGTCAGGCCTCCTGTGGCTCTCAATCTCGACACTGCTCCCGCGTCTTTCGTGGGACAATATGAATTTGATCTGGAGCACGATTGCCGCCACCATCGCGTTTCTTGCGATGTGGGGGCTTTCGGTTATCTTGGTAGATAAAATTTATTTGATGCTCGTTGGCTGGGCGCTCGCGTCCTACATGGGTGTCATTTGGTACCAGACACATTTTTTTATAGTGATGGCTACTGCTCTTTTCTGTTTTGGTATTTTGGGTATGTTTCGCACCAAATATCAGATGGAACGCACGCTCGAGGGCGGTGTCGCCAAAAGTCTTCGCAAGTGTTTACCACTTACTGTTACCTTTCTTGCTGCCGCCATTGCCACTGCTGCGTTTGCCGTCACACCCAAGCAAAATTTGGAGGTAGAGGCATTGATCCCACGCTGGCTTTTTGACCCTATCCTTGAGACGATTGATCCTGTGATCCGCGGTGTTGATGGCGCGTTTGATTCAAAAATTTTATACGGAGATTATGTAGCCAAAAAAGCAGCAGCTGAGACAGGTCGTGAACTGACGACCAACGAGCGCGCACTCGCCACCCGCGAGTCCGCCAAAATGCTCAATGAGCGCATTGGGGTTGAACCACGAGCAGACCAAAAGATGGGTGATATTATCTATATGGTGGGTATCAATTTTATGCGCGCGCAGGCAGGCCGTTTTCAGGGAGTATTCCCTATTGCATATGCAATTGGATTTTTTGTAACGCTCCGATTTTTCGGTATTTTTCTCTATTGGATCGCCATTATGATCGTGAGTATGGTTTTGCGCATTTTGCGTAGATTTGGTATAATCGGCGTAAGAACGATACCTGCAAACGTCTTTGTCTACTCGTTCTTTTAAGGAAACCCACCCATGAAAGACTACTATGATATTTTAGGCGTTCCGCGCAACGCGACCAAAGAAGATGTAAAAAAGGCGTACCGCAAGCTTGCGCACCAATACCATCCTGACAAAAAAGGTGGTGATGAACGCCGCTTCAAAGAGATCAACGAGGCCTACCAAATACTCTCAAACGATGACAAACGATCACAATATGATCGTTTTGGTTCCGCTGGCGCCGGAGGACAGGAGGGCGCTGGTTTCGGTGGTTTTGATTTCGGCAATTTTGGTTTTGATCAGATGGATGTCGGTGATATTTTTGAGACTGTTTTTGGCAGAGGTGGTTTTCCTGGTGGAGGTAACAAGCGTCGAGGCCGTGATATTTCTATTGATATCGAGATTCCATTTGCAGAAAGTGCTTTTGGTACGGAGCGTCGCGTACTGATCCGCAAACGAGCATTGTGCGACGAGTGTGGCGGTACGGGTGCCGAAAAAGGCTCAGCGCTTTCTACCTGCGCTACCTGTCATGGCGCGGGCACCTTGCGTGACACGCGCAAATCTCTTTTTGGTACCTTTACCAAAATGGTTGAGTGCGGCACTTGTAGTGGCAAAGGCAAAGTGCCAGAGAAACAATGCAAAGTCTGCCACGGCGAGACAATCATCGTAAAGAGTGAGGAAGTACACATTATTGTTCCCTCAGGCATTGAAGATGGTGAGGTGATTAGGATCTCAGGTAAGGGTGAGGCGGCCCCTCATGCTGACATGGGTGACCTCTACGCCAAGATTCATGTATTACCTCATGCGACATTCAAGCGTTTGCGCCATGATTTGGTCATGCGTTTTGAAGTGCCACTCTCTACTGCTCTTGTGGGCTCTTCCGAAGAGATCGAAACACTTGATGGCAAGATTAAAGTAAAAATTCCACAGGGTGTGGCTGACGGCGAAGTACTCAAAGTGGCCGGTAAAGGCATTGGCCGCGACGATGGTGGTAGGGGAGACTTGCTGATTGAAATTAAAATCCACATGCCAAAGAAGATCACACCCGCACTCAAATCTCTCATTGAAGAACTCAAACGCGAAGGCTTCTAGATGACCGCCTATCTCGCGTACGCAGAAGGACTCGCAGCTTACATGCGCCATCCGGCGGTAGATATATTGGTTATCACTTTTTTTCTCGGCGCAGGATTTTTGTGGGGCATGATGGGTGGCAAGGCAAAGCTTTTGGCGTTCTTGCTCTCAACCTATTTGGCACTTTTTATCTCACCTTTGATCTTCGAGCTTCTCGATAGTCACAAGCTCGGCGTACATTTGTATCGCAACCTGCTTGTGTATGGTGTGGTGCTCGCATTGTTATTTGTTTTTACCGAGCGCATTTTTTTGCGTGGCATCGGCAAATCGTCATATCGGTGGTTGCCCGCTCTTTTTATTAGCTTTCTCTCAACTGGTCTTTTTGTGGCCGGTACCTTGAATATCATCTCATTTCGGGGTATTATAAAATTATCACCGATCACCAAAACGCTCTTTGCAGGACCCGATGCGTATGTTATTTGGGCGATTGTGCCCATCATCGGTCTTGCTCTTTTGAGTAGGCGATCGTAAATATCCGCTCGTAGCTCAGTCGGTAGAGCAGCTCCCTTTTAAGGAGATGGTCGTAGGTTCGATTCCTACCGAGCGGACAATGAAGCGTATTTATCTTATCCGCCACGGAGAATCCGAGGCAAACATAGCTCATGCATTCCAAGGGTCTACAGGCCCACTCTCATCGCATGGCAAGGACCAAGCTGTCTTTTTAGCACACCGTATTGAGCGTTTGCCTATCGATATAATCTTGGCTAGTCCATATGAGCGTACACGCGAAACTACCGAGGTGATCTTAAAGCATCTCGAGCGGCCCGTTGAATGGCGCGATGACATCGTAGAGAAGCGTCATCCAAGCGTTATGGTTGGTATGCAAGGCGACGATCCGCGTGCGTTGGCGATTCGTGCAGAAATTATGGCTCATGGCGACGATGAATCATATCGTCATTCAGACGAAGAAGTATTTTCTGAGTTTCGTGATCGTGCATTGGGTTTTCTCGCATATCTTGAAAGTCGTTCTGAAGAACATATCTTGGTAGTTTCCCATGGCGGATTTATGCGTATGTTGTTGGCGACTATTATTTTTGGCGAAAAGGTGACTCATGCGGAATTCAATCATATCTTTAAAGTTTTTCGTATAAAAAATACGGGGATTACGGCGCTTGACTACATGCCCGAGTACGGATGGCTACTACAAACATGGAACGACCACGCGCATCTAAACTAAAAAATCTCGTATAAAAAATGATAGCCCCGACCGTCTGGTTGACGGTCGGGGCCTTTTGATCTAGTTGCCGTTGAGCGCACGCTCGGCCTCGGCAGTAATCTCGGCATTGCGCGACTGGACGACGCCGGTCACCGCGTTGCTCTGCGGGAGAGAGAACGAGAGAACAGCGACGATGCCGAGGAGCCCGATGACGATGATCACGAGATCGATGCTTCGCAGTTTCATTATGAACCTCCTAGATGCGATTATACTATATTTATAACTACTTGTCAAATAAGCAAAAACCCCTTATTTTGCCGTTGGCGGCGGGCTTTTTCTCTGCTATTTTAGGTATATGAAGAAAAAAGAAAGTCTTAGGACTTGGATCGAGATAGATACCAAAAAACTCAAAGCCAACTATACGGCATTTCGCAAGCTTGCCGGTAAAGGCAATATGCTGATGGCTATCACCAAATCAAACGCGTACGGTCATGGTCTTCTCGATTTCTCGCGTACTATGAAAAAACTGGGCGCCGATTGGCTCGGTGTTGATTCGATAGTAGAGGCGCTTGCTATTCGCAAAGCTGGTATTCGTATGCCTATTTTGGTCCTCGGCTATACCATGCCTGAGCGCTACGCTGAGGCCGCTCGTGCGGGTATCAGCGTGACGATCTCAAACTTTGCCGCACTCAAATCAGCCGTAGGTGAGGCCACGCGCAGCAAACCACTTCGCGTGCATATTAAGATTGATACGGGCATGCATCGCCAAGGTTTTTTGCCTGACGATATCGCCAAAGTATTCCCGTATTTCAAAAAGAAAAACGCCAACCTGCGCTTTGAAGGTATCTACACACATTTTGCCGCTGCTAAAAATCCCGCATTTCCCAAAGACACTAAGGCGCAAATAGCACTCTTTGAAAAAGTTCTTGACGCGGCGCATGAGGCGGGGTTCAGGCCCATCAGACACGCGACCGCAACGTCGGGCGCGATACTATTCCCCGAGGCGCATTACGATATGATCCGTATTGGTATCGGCATGTATGGCCTTTGGCCATCAAAAGAAGCAGAGGCAGCGTTTCATCACCAGTTTCGCCTCAAGCCGATACTTTCGTGGAAGACTATTATCAGTGAGGTTAAAGAGCTCGCTACTGGTAGCCGCGTGGGGTATGATTTTACCGAAGAGCTTGGGCGTCATTCAGTAGTAGCTATTTGTCCTGTAGGTTACTGGCACGGCTATCCGCGCGCGCTCTCGAGCGTTGGATATTTTATCGTGCGTGGCAAGCAGGCAAAGATTTTGGGGCGCATCTCGATGGATATGATTATTATCGATATCACTGATATTAAGGGGGTTGTGGTGGGTGACGAGGCGACGATCATTGGTGAAGGTATCACCGCCGATGCGCTTGCGTATCTTGCTGATACTTCAAACTACGAGATCGTCACACGGATCAACCCGCTCATCAAAAGAATTTACAAATAATGGATACCCCAAAATTTCAGCGCAAGATCGAAGACTTTGTGTGCGAGCGATGCGGCACGCGTGTGGAGGGCAATGGCTATACCAATCACTGCCCCAAGTGCCTTTGGTCAAAGCATGTAGATGTAAACCCGGGCGATCGGAGCGCTGTTTGTAAGGGTCTTATGAAGCCAGTGGGCGTTGAAGAAAAGAGCGGTAAGTACAATATCGTATACCACTGCCGCGTATGCGCCAAAACTATCAAAAACAAAGTCGCCCCTGAAGACGACATGGAAATGATCGCACGACTGGGTGGTAAGGCAACGAAATAATGTCATGAATATCGAAACACTCTTACAGAAAAAATCCGAAGACGCCGTAAAACCGCAGATTTTTGATTTGTCGGTTGATGCGGATTGTGCGGCGGTGGAGGATTTACTCAAATCAGGCAAGATCCAACAGGTGAGTGACAGCTTTGAAGTACAGCTCGAAGAATATTTTCAGGTATCAAATCCATCGGCAGTATATACGCCTGAGTTCAAAGCTCTTTTTGCCGAATACTTAGCGAGCGTGCAGGCCAAGGCACCACTCTGGCAGCAGGGGAGATGGGTATACTATCCGTGGCGAGCACTCATCGTACACATCTTAGAAGAAAAAGAATTTTTTGAAGTACGCACCGCGCGCAACAAAAACCTCATCAACCGCGACGAGCAAGAAAAGTATTATAATTCGACTATTGGCCTTGCGGGTCTGAGTGTGGGCAATAGCGTGGTACTCGCAACGGTTTTGCAGGGTGGTGGGCGGCATTGGAAGATCGCTGATCATGATACGCTCGAGCTTTCAAATACCAATCGCATTCGCACCGGCATTGATGGTCTTAGTGTGAAAAAGACGACCGTGACCGCACGACAGATGTATGAGATCAATCCATATCTTGAGATTGAGATTTTTGATGGTCTGACTCCCGAAAACATTGATCAGTTTTTTGGTGGGCTTTCGGTAGTCGTCGATGAGATTGATAATTTGGCAATCAAATACCTTATCCGCGAGCGAGCGCGCAAAAACAAAATCGCCGTGGTGATGGCAGCAGACAATGGTGATAATGGCGTGGTAGATATCGAGCGCTATGACCTTGATCAAAATACGCAGTTTTTCCATGGCCGCATGGGTGATGTCTCATATGAGATGCTGGCAGGTCTTGATAAGTTTGGTATTGGCAAGATGATCACCAAACATGTAGGTCCTGAAAATGTGACTGAACGCATGCAAAACTCACTCCTTGAGATGGGTAAAACGGTAGTCTCATGGCCACAGTTGGGTGGGGCCGCACTTCTCAATGGATCTGCCGTGGCATACGCGATACGCAAGATTTTAAATAATCAGCCACTCGAGAACAATCGCGCTATTGTATCACTCGATGCGCCGCTAGAACCCAACTACAACACACCCGAGGCAACAGAAAAACGAGTTGAAGTAGCTGACGGATTTCGTAAAATCTTCGGGCTGTAGACCTTTTTGGGCTTATTGATGATTTTTGTAAAAAAATCAGGGGCTACTTTTCGTATGGTTTCGGCTTTTCTCTTGAGATACGCAAGCTCTGCGTCCCAATGCTTTGATAATCGAAAGTTTAGAAATTTTAACTCGTCTTTTCGCAAGATACTTGTAGGCAAATCCTCCAAACGCAATGATGTGCCGTTTGCAAAGGCTCTCACCGCCGTTACAGGGTAGCCGAGCAATGCGCCAAGTTTAAGGCGTCTTACTTTTATATTTTTTTCAGAATATGCGGCGAGGAGCTCGTTGAGTTTTTTCTCACTTCTTGCTACGCAACTATAACGTGTAATCTCTTTTTTATTCTTTGGGTGGTTAATATATAATTGATAATGAAAACCTATTTTTTTAAAGATTTTTTCAAGCTCGCCAGTTTTTTCCAGAAAGTCCTTTCGAGAGAATTTCGAGCGCGGGTAATATGATAGTTCAATCATTGCCGTAGGCTTGAACGCGCACCAAACCAAAAGAAGATCAACTATTTCTTGATCAGTGATAAGCCCTTCCATCTTGAGCAATTTTTCTATCAAGTGTCTTTCTTTAATTTTCTTGTGTAGGGTGGTAACTGCCATAGCTATCGATAAGCATATAGTAAGATATCCATTTTTCAAAAGTCTATAGAGTCTTTGGGCTATAAGCGTTGTGGTACAATAGATATAGGCAAAAATATGGCGCAGGTGCCGTATTTCTTTGTGAACGGGCATACTAGACAAAATAGCAAAAATAGTGTATAGTAAAGCCCATTAATATATACGGCCAAAAAGGCCTCGCAGATAAGCATTTTAACCCTATGTCTGGACGACGCATCGTACTCACTGGTGAAAATCTGACGATTGACGATATCAACGCAGTCCTCGCTAACTCCGAGGTGACTATTGAGATTGCTGACCAAGCGTTCGCTAAAATCGAGCGTTCAAAGGCATTTGTCGATAGCTCGCTTGATAAGAAAGTCATCTACGGCATCAATACCGGCTTTGGGCCTATGGCTTCGTATATCATTGGCGCGACCGAACTCGAAGAACTCCAGTATAATCTCGTGCGCAGTCATGCGGTAGGCATTGGCCGCCCTATTCGTGACGAGTATGTGCTCGCCTCGATGATCGTGCGCCTCAATACGCTCATCAAAGGATACTCGGGTATTTCTCGTGCGCTTGCCGAACGCCTCCTCATGATGATCAACAAGCGCATCATCCCGATAGTACCCGAGCACGGCGCTGTCGGTACCAGTGGTGACTTGGTACAGCTCGCACATATCGCACTCGCACTCATTGGTGAGGGCGAAGCGATGTATGAAGGCAAGCGCGAAAAGTCTGCTGATATATTTGCGCGCCTGGGTATTGGTGAATATAAGCTCCAACCAAAAGAAGGTCTTGCGCTCATCAATGGTACCTCGGTCATGGCCGGTATCTCTGCGGTACTTTGCCGCGAGGCCGAACAGCTTATGGCGCTCGCCATCAAAAACGGTGCATTCGCACTCGAGCTTGTACACGGTTTTAGCGACGCTATTTCAGAAAAACTTCACGACCTCCGCCCACACGCGGGGCAGGTGATGGTAGCAAAACTCATGCGTGATATTTTGCGCTCATCAAAACTTTTGCGTGACCGCCACGAGTTTCAAGAAAAGTTTGAGGTCAATCATAGCGTCTATCAGATCCCCGAAGAAGTACAGCAAGTATATTCTATCCGGTGCATCCCACAGGTACTCGGGCCCATCTTCGATACTCTCGCGCGCGTAAAGCGCGATGTTGAGGTTGAGATGAACGCGGTGACTGACAACCCAATCGTAGATGTTGAGCGCGGTGCCTTTTTACACGGCGGTAACTTTCATGGTGATTATGTTGCTGTAGCTATTGACCAGCTCAAAGCCGGTATTGCCAAGCTCACGATGCTCGCTGAGCGTCGTACCAATTTTTTCCTCAATGACAAGATCAACAAGACCTTCCCACCATTTATGAATCTTAAAAAGCCGGGGCTTACGCTTGGCCTCCAAGGTTTACAGTTTGTCGCTACCTCGACTACCGCGCAAAATCAGACACTCGCATATCCGCACAATGTGCATTCAATCTCGACCAATGGCGACAACCAAGATATAGTGAGTATGGGTACCGATGCCGCGCTCATGGCTGCAAAAGTCATCGACAACGCATTTGTGGTATTGGCTATCGAGATGATTACGCTCGCTCAAACTGTTGATTTTATGAAAATTCAAGACGATCTTGCGACCACCTCACGCAGTCTGTATGACGCGGTGCGTACACAAATGCCCGTGATTATTGAAGATCGCGTACTGACCGCAGAGCTACCTCGTATCGTGCGCCTGGCGCGCTCAACTGCTCCACTTCGTACTATCGTCTAATTTTGTATGATACGCGGGTCTGACATTCTCAAAAAGCTCGACTTTCGCAAAAAGAAAAATTGGATTTCGGAATTTTCCTCGTTTGATACGAGTGCTTTTGCGCGCTTACTCGAGACCGCACCTGAATCATTTTGGGTGCGCGCAGGGGAGCGCCGCGCCTTGCAGATATTTCATGAGGCGGCAAAGCGTGTACCTGCCTACAAAGACTTTTTGAAAAAACACAAAATCAATCCAGCCAAAATCCGCACGATCAAAGACTTTGCGCGCGTACCTACTACTGACAAGCGCAACTATATCAACGCCTACTCGCTCAAAGATCGTAGTTGGGACGGCAAAGTAGAAGGCGCCAAGATTGCCGCTGTCAGCTCGGGTACTACCGGTGAGCCAACTTTTTGGCCGCGCGGGTCATACCAAGAATACGAGGCGGCTATCATCCATGAGCTTATTTATCGCTACTCATTTGATATCGACCGGCATCGCACGCTACTGGTGATTGGGTTTCCTATGGGTGTGTATGTATCAGGCATCGCCACTTTTATGCCGAGCATGATGGTAGCTGACAAACCCCAGTACAATATGACGGTGGTGAGCGCGGGTAACAACAAAGCTGAGATCTTGCGTACTGTTAAAAATTTGCAAAGCGAATATGATCAAATAGTGCTCGTAGGCCATCCATTTTTTATCAAAGATGTCGTTGAGACCGGTAGACGCGAGGGGATTCGCTGGGCAAAGACCAAATTGCGCTTTATGTTTTGCAGCGAAGGGTTCAATGAAATCTGGCGCAAATATGTCATCAAAGAATCAGGTCAAGATTTTGGCCTGCGTACGGCTGTCAGTACCTACGGCTCATCAGAGCTTTTGTTGATGGCGTGGGAGACACCACTCTCGGTATATGTACGCAACTTCATGCAAAAGAGCGTTGATTTCAAAAAAAAGCTTACCGACACGCGTTGGGTGCCGAGTATTTTCCAATACAACCCACTGATGCGCTGGATTGAATCAGAAGAGGGAAGTTTGGTATTTACATCAGCCAGCGGTTTGCCGCTCATCCGCTACAACCTACATGATGGGGGAGCAGTAGTGCCGTTTGGTAAGGCGACAGAAGCACTCGATACATCACACAAAAACTGGCGCGGTGAATTTGTGCGAGAAGACGCGCGCAATTTTATGTGGCAATTGCCGTTTGTAAAGCTGGGCGGCCGCACTGACCAGACGATGATTTTTTATGCCGCCAATATTTACCCCGAGCATATTCACCTCGCACTCAACCATAAACCGTTTTTGGAGAAAATCACGGGCAAATTTGTGATGCACAAGCACTATCTGAAAAATATGGACGAATATTTTGAGATCAATATTGAGCTTCGCGTAGGCGTACATCCGAGCAAGATTTTTGCAAAAGAGCTAGAAAATGCTGTTGTGCAAATGTTGAAACGCATCAATTTAGAATATCTCGACATGTCTTCAAAAAATACCAAGAAACGCACTCGACCCGTCATTGTTTTACGCACCTACCAAGACGAAAAATACTTCAAAGTAGGCATGAAACCCAAATATATCGCCGCCGATTCTCAGGCAAAGGCGTCTGTGTTGGTAAAGTAAATCAATATGGTTTTCATTAAAGGATTATGTTAGGGTATAGCTATGCAAAATGAAATTGAGGCAAAATTTCTTTCAATTAATAAAGATTTAGTTCGCGCTAAGTTAAAAGAGATAGGCTTTGAATTGAAAATACCGGAGTATGTGATGCGCAGAAAAACCTTTGACTTTTCGCACGTTGCACCTGGGAAAAATAAATGGGGGCGGGTTCGACAAGAATCCAATAAAATTACCATGACCGTCAAAGAGGTTCGCGGATCGGGCATTGATGACACTTTTGAAGTCGAACTTATTGTGAATGATTTTGAGACTGCCTCAGCTTTTTTTGAGGCATGTAATATTCCTGCAAAAGCATCTCAAGAAAATAAGCGCGAAGTATGGATGCGTGAGAGATCAGAGGTTACCATTGATACGTGGCCAGGTCTTAACCCGTTTGTGGAGATAGAAGCAGGGACGGAAGGAATAGTACGAGGAGTTTCGAAAGAGCTTGGTTTTGATTTTGAAAAGGCTATTTTCGGAAGCATCGATCTTGTATACGAAAAAGAATTAGGTATTCCTGCTACCACGATAATCAAATTACCGGAAATTACGTTTGCAAATCCACCAAAGAAAAAGGCCGCATAAGTTTGAAACTTACACGGCATCGAGACTTTCTTACTACAGGAGAGAAGGGCGGATTTTCGGATAAGCATATTCACCCGGTTCCTCCATGCACCACCCCCGCTCTTCTCCAGGCGATCTGCAGTTGAAGTTGCAGAACGGTGTCACAGTGAGACGTAAAGGTGCAGTCGCAAGGAGATTCTTGACATTCGTATCCCCAAGCACCTCTTGCAACTTCTGCTTCAGATTCTCCGGTCTTCCGAAATACTCGGGTATTTGGAAACCGATATCCCTACGCATGTAGCAGAAGTAGAGATGTAGTCGTGGGTCAACCCGAATATAGTCACCGAACCCCTCTTCACATTCATCTTTAAATGAACACGACGAGCAGGGGTTAATACTACGATCCAGCGCGTCTCCCAACTTTACCTCAACAGATCCGCCGGCAGCCAAATGGAACCGAAGACGACCGCGCCCGAGTTGCTTTTTCACTCTGACAATCTGAATGGTGCGTGGCAATACCGATGTTCGCACCACTGGACGCCAGTCTTGATAGAACTTCTTGTGTGTAGACGCGCTTTGCGGTGTCCACATGAGGGTATATAGCTTGAGTCGGCTTTTGTAGCGTTCGACAAACGTCAGTTGTTCCGAGATATCATCCGTATACCCTCTGAAGAGGACTCGGTTGAAAGCGACCTTGATGCCTGATTCAAGCGCGAGTGTTACTCCACGCATAAACCGAGCATAATCGCCATAACCTCCGGAGATTTCTTTGAACATCAATGGATCGGTTGAGTGCCAACTTGTCCGTATGAGCGACAGACCAGCACGGCTCAAGTTTTCTGCGAAGACGTCTAGCAGTTGACCGTTGGTGGTCATCGAGACCTTGAAACCACGTTCTGTAAGTATGCCGATGACGTCGTGGATACGGTATTGCCCATCCCGCCACAAAAGCGGTTCAAGCGCACCGATTTCCACTTCGGCATTACCCCCCATATCACGCCACGCGTCAGCGATAGATATGATATGAGCATATGAGAGAGGTTTAATATTCATGTTCGTCCTCCCCGCGAAACAATGCGTTTGATTTCTATGGCTACCTTCTCCGCGGTGATGTCGCTGGTATCAATGTAGATCAGACCAAACGACATGAAGATTTGAGCGACCCGATCAAGCAGTGCGCTGTCTCCTTCAAGTTTTGCGTCACTCAATAGTTCCGCACGTTCAAGTATCCGTTTGTCGCGGACTTCGGAACGGGCACCGAGCAAAAACGCGAAGTGTGGCTTGAGTAGCCCCTCATCGTTATGAACGACTCGAATCCTTGCGTCCATAGCGATATGGTAGGCAGCTGTGGATGTGATGTAGCGGTCACACACTACCGAAGTTCTCTCCAGTAGCTGGCCGATCTTGGTTGAGTCATACTGTGTCGCTGTTCGATAGAAGCAGTACCGCTCAATTGGTGTTGCGTGGTTGTCAACTTCTTTCCTAAGCTGAGCGAATGGCCCAGCCGGCGACTTATAGTAGTGGAATATACCATCGGAGGCCAAAAGATGCGCCACCGTGGTCTTTCCGACACCATCGACTCCGTCGATGGTGATGAAGACACTAGTGTTTTTCACTTTAGCTTCCTTCAGGATACAGAGACGATAAGCAGGCGCTTTGTCGTCCCCTGGATTATAATTTCTACCTCGTCTCCTTCGGTCTTGCCAAACAGGGCGCGCGCGAGCGGCGCTCGGATTGTCAGTGTTGAGTAGGGCTTCCCATTCACCTCGTAGATATTCCCACCTCCCACGGGAAGCAGGAAATATTTCGTTCTCACGCCCGTATCGACATCTTCGATTTCGACGATTGCGCCGCTCGAAACTTTATTGTTTACAGCAAGCCGCATTTGCATGGATTTCAACGCGGCAAGCTGTAAGGACAGTTCTTGGATTCTGGCGGCAAAACCACCAGCCAAGTACTGAGCTTCTTCTTTGAAGGTGTCATATCGGGAAGCCATCGCGCCTTTGTGAGCCTTGGACTCCTCGATAGCTCCCTGTTGACCGCGCTCCATGTTCTCAGTTTGCTTGGCGATCTCCTTGATAACGCAACCGAGAATCTGCTTCTTCGTATTTTCCACAACATTCTCTCCCTTGAGTTATAAAAGAACGGATGAATTTGTTTTTTACGTTTGTCATATAAATAACATATTTTATTGATTTAGTAAAGACGCCTTATTGGCGAAACAAGTCTGTGGATAGATAACAGCAAAAGGGGCGACAGTGCGCCTTTTTTTCTTTAGAATAGAGGTAATGGATCGGGCTGTGTTGCTTAAGATAATAGAGGCGGGTATTCATGCGCCGTCTGGTGAAAATTGCCAGCCGTGGCGTTTTGAAGTGCGCGGTGATGGCGAACTGGCACTCTACAATATACCTGAGCGTGATGATTCTCTGTATAGCTGGGGTCAGCGTGCATCATACTTTGCGCATGGGGCACTGCTAGAAAATATACGCATCGCCGCATCACACCATGGCTTTGATATGCGCTTTCAACTGTTTCCAGAAGGTCACGAGTCAAATCTTGTGGCTTTAATACAGTTTACCGGGCGCGAACCCAAGACAGAACCGCTCTTTGAAGGTATTTTTAAACGCACCACAAACCGCAAGCCATACAAAAAAGTAGATATCACTGACGAGACGAAAAAATGGCTCACTGACGGCGTGGCTGATGATGGAGTAAAAATAATACTTACTACTGACAAGGGCGCTATCAAAATCGTAGCCAACGCCGCGACATCAAACGAGCGAGTGATATTTGAAAACAAACTCATGCACGGCTTTTTCTTTAGCCATATCAATTGGACCAAACAAGAAGATGACAAAAAAAGCATCGGCTTCTATATAGATACGCTCGAGTTGCCGCCACCCGTAAAAGTGCTTTTTAAATTATTTCGCAGGTGGCCGGTCATGCGCGTGTTGGGTATGGTCGGCTTTCCGCGTTTTGTAGCTTTGGGCAACGGTCAGCTCTACGCGTCAGGCTCGCTGGTGGGCGCGGTGGTTATTGATGACGAAACGCCCGAGCATTTTGTGCAGGCGGGTATGGCGGCAGAGCGCATTTGGCTCAATACCACAAAGCTTGGTTTGAGCTTTCAGCCGCTCGCAGGGCTCATCTATCTTTTCTTGCGCGTACAGCACGGTGATCTTGCGGCGTTTGAACACAGACATATTCATCTCATGCAGCGGGGATATACAAGTATTCAAAAAGCATTGGGCGCAGAAAACAAAACAATTGCTTTTATGTTTCGCATTGGTGATGGGGGAGAGCCGACGGCGAGGGCTACGAGGTTAGATATTAGTAGATTTATCACCATATAATATTCTTTATGGCGAGTAATTTTAATCTTGTTGCTATCAGCTTAGTTAGTATAGCTATCGCCATACTTGGGATTGTTGTGTTTGTGAATAATCGGAAAAGTATTACGAACAGAATATTTCTTTTATTCACACTACTAACAATTGTCTACGCAACTTTTAATTTTATGAGCAACCAAGATGGTTGGTCTTCATTGTATATACTATGGTTTTTACGATTAACTCTCTTTTTCGCGGTTTGGCACGCCTTTTCTATTTTCTACTTGTTTCTTGTGTTTCCAAACGAAGCACAGAAAATTCCTCCTATCTATAAATATATTTTTTGGCCCATAACCATTATAGCTGCGGGACTGACTCTTACTCCTTATGTATTTGAAGGATTAGAACATTTACCATCTATTGATCAAGTAGCAAAGGGAGTGCAGGGACCTGCTTTCCCAGTTTTTGGCTTTGTATCTTTAGGGTTGGTTCTTGCCGCCTTGGTAGTATTATTTAAAAAAGCTCGTCGAGCGGTGGGTCTTGAACGCACTCAATATAAACTTATCTTCTTCGGTACAGTCATCACTTTTTCTTTGGTGCTGACTTTTAATCTTATACTGCCGACAGTATATGAAATTTTAGTTTTTATTCCGTTTGTACCACTTTTCTTTTTCCCATTTATCATCTTTACCAGCTATGCAATTATTAAATACCGATTACTTGATGTAAAAGTTATTGCTACAGAATTATTAACCTTTGCACTTTGGGTCTTACTTCTAGTACGGCTACTTGCGGCGCGAGATGCATATGATGTTGTATTAGGTTCTATTCTATTCACCGGATCTCTCGCTCTCGGTATCCTCCTCATACGCTCCGTACTTCAAGAAGTAAAACTTCGTGAGCGGATGGAGAAGTTGGCGGTAGATCTTGAAGTTGCAAACGCTGATCTCAAACGGCTTGATGAAGCCAAGTCTGACTTTATCTCTATCGCATCACACCAGCTACGCACGCCACTCTCGATCATCAAAGGATATATCTCCATGATGCGCGAGGGCACCTACGGCAAGCTTGAGACAAAGATTCATGATCCTCTGGAAAAAGTATATGTATCAAATGAGCGCCTGATCACCTTGGTCAATGACTTGCTCGATCTCTCACGCATGGAGCGTGGGCGCATGCAGTTTGATATGAAGCCCGTACATCTCAATGAGATCCTTGACCCCATCGTCACTGATTTTCAGATCGTGGCAAAAAATAAAAAGATGAAACTGGTATGGGAAAAAGATTTTAAGACTGATGCCATGAGTGGTGATAGCAACAAGCTTCGCCAAGTGGCACTCAATCTTGTAGACAATGCGTTTAAATATACGCCGTCAGGAACCGTAGTAGTAAAGCTCGTGCAAGAAGGTGATGCTATCAGATTTTCAGTGACTGACACGGGGCCGGGTTTGAGTTTAGAGGAATCACGCAAGCTTTTCCAAAAATTTGTACGCGGCAAAGAACAGAAGGCGACTCATACCGAAGGTCTCGGCCTCGGTTTGTATGTCGCTAAACTCATCGCAGAAGCTCACGGCGGATCTATTGGCGCGACTTCACCCGGCAAAGGCAAAGGCAGCACCTTCTTTATGCTCTTACCGCTTGATATAGAGAAAAAGAATTAATAATTAGTAAGGTTTACAAACCTTTAAGCTGGTACGGATTTTTCTGGGTAAAAGATGGTTTTTCTATAAAAATCATCTTTTTTCTTTATACACAAGCAAGCTTGAGCGCAATTACCATATAATAAACAGCAATAGGTCGCACTATTCATTTTTATTTTTTATTTACAAAACTCTTACAGATATGAGTACACGATTGTTCACGAGATGGGGTTTGGTCGGTATTGTTGCCGTAGCCATGTTGGCGCCGCAACTCGCATGGGCGGGCACTCCACGCCTTCAACTTAATGCGGATAGATACAGCACAGGCGATTCGATCACGCTCACTGTCACGGGCGCGGACACAACCGCTGACGTGATCGTCGTCGCATCAAATTGGGAAGGAAATTATTCAAACCCTCAGATGAGTCTTGGTCGCACCAACGCTGATGGCCGATGGGTCTCTGATGTATTTACTGTCACGCGCGATTTTCGCTCGAGCTGCGGATACCGCGTGTATGTCATGGTCAACGGTAAACAAAGCTTGGAAGAAACATACTGCGTCACCCGTACCACAGAAAATCCAGCAGGTGTGCATGGCTATGTGGTACAAACACAAAACTCATTTCAATATGTAGAAGCCGCGCTTGATGTCGACTCGCGTACGCGCATCACCACGAGCGGTGGGTTTTACGAAACGCGTGATCTCGAACCCGGACAACACACAATCACCGCGCTGACTCCGCGCACGCAAGGTGATGTAGAATATCGCGACCCCGAATACAATGTATGTAGTGGTGGCGCTGACTGTGGACGCTCTGGTAGTTGGACGCGTGGCGATACCGCGACCTTTACTGTAACGGAAGGAAACATTGCGACCATATATTTTCGATTTTTGGCAACCAATCGCCAAGGAGTTCCCTTGCCTGGTGGAGGCACTGAACCAGAAACTTGTAACGCGACCTACGGCTCATGCTCAGCAGGTCAGGTAAATACCTATCGCTGTAGAAACGCAATTAACTATCAAAAGTGTGAAAGAAAAGATACCAACGGTGATGGCTTCGCTATCTACTGTTGGAACGCACCGGCTCAATGTCCGGTAGCAGCACCTATCTGTAATGGTGGCACTGGTGACAGTATTGTCGACGATGTTAACAATGCCAACGATACTCCCGTATGTACTACGGCACTCGCCGGTCCTACACCATCGACTAGTTTCTCAAATGGTCAGAGTGTTGAGACAACAGAAAACGGCGTCAATGTACGCGGCGCGCCCGGCGGCTCCTGGACAGCGACGCGCAATGCAGGGGCACAAGGGACTATCGCTGCGAGTCCCGCAATACCGGCAAAGCTTGGAGGAGTTTGGTATCAATGGTGGAAGGTAAATTTTGGTAGCTTACTCGGCTGGGTAGCTGAAGACTTTTTGCGTCCCGGTGGTAGCGCGGCAAACACCTATGTGAACGCTGGTGGCAATGTCTCGGGTACCTTCTCGCGCGACGATGGCAAACTCTATGCGTATCTCAATGGTTCAGTGTATGTAAATGGAGCAAAGCGTGACGATATCCAAAACAATGGCTTTGTGATGTGGAAAGTCACCTCAAAAGATGGCGCAGCCTGTGGTGACGGTAACTGCGGCGTAACCTTTGAGCCAAACAACCAAGGGCAAGATCCCACCGTAGTGTTTCCGAGCCGTGGCAACTATCAGCTTCAA
Source organism: Patescibacteria group bacterium (assembly GCA_038064855.1). Classification (NCBI taxonomy): domain Bacteria; species Patescibacteria group bacterium. The sequence goes on along the minus strand of JBBTSE010000007.1, from coordinate 140,288 downwards.
TTTTGCGCACCCTTTATATTGCCGTGTGACAATATCACCGCAGATATTCGCCAAGGAGGTACCACTGGCTGTGATACGGGCGCGCAACAACGATACCTTGGTAGATTCTGCCCACCCGGCTTTGATCCAACTAAAGTTACTTGGGGTACTACAGGCGGTAGTTCTGGAAACCCCTGGGGTCCCTATCATGCGTGCAATATCAGCAATCTTCCTGTCGGTGGTATTAACGCAGGCGGATGCTCCGGTAAATATAACTGGCCAAACGGTGGCGACAAAACTTCACCAAGTGCACCGAGTACTCCGACATTTAATGACGGTCAAGATGCGTACGGCTACGCGCATCTCGTAGCAGAGGCGTGGAATTCAAACTGGACACGCGCACTCAATCTCAATGGTATCCCAACAAGGTCAGGTCAATGGAATCTTGCCGCACGCTATATCGCGCGACGCGTTGGACAAGATGGCCCTTACAAATGGATGGGCATTCCTCCTGCGTACGCTGACTTTTTACCAGAATCACACGCGAGCACCTATGCCTCGCCTGAATCTCTTGCTACCGGTCCCGGCCAATTGCCACTCTGCATGCAGGACTATAGTGTGAACGCGCAAGTATACGGTATGGCACAAGGATGGTGGAGCTTGCCGGGCACTGATAAAAACCCCGATGGCTCTCGCCCTGGGCGACGCATCTCGCAAACTGGTAAATGCGTACCTGACTGGAGATCGTGGAGACCTGGTATTGATGCGATCCCTCAATATACCGGTGGCCCTGGCCCCGGTGCCGCAAATGGTAGTTGCGGTGGTCCTACTAGTACCGCCGATGAAGTAGCGTGTGGATCTGTAGAGGAGCAGTTTTATTGCACAGCAAACAAATCAACTGCAGCGATTAGTGAGTCAGTGACCTTTACTGCATACGGCGCAACTCCCGTAGAATGGAATTCGCCTTTGGGTGCGGTACCACGCCAACAGTCTGGCGGTCAGACCTTTACGGTTACTTGGCAATCAGTCAACGGTTCTATGAACCAAGGTGTAAGTTTCTTACATCGTACGGATGGCAGTATCCAATCAGAGAGCTGTAGTGTGTTGCTCTACGATCCAAACCCAGCACCTCCACCGCCGCCCCCACCACCCGCAGGACCTTTGAACTGTTCAGGTGGTGATGCGGCCGTAGGTACTGTGGCAGGCACAGTAACCCTTCGCGCATTTGATGTGACCGGTGGTAACTCGATGTCGTTTGGTGTCTATCCAGTACGCAATGGTGTTCGCCAATATGAGCTCGCCAAGTGGCCGCAAGGTACACGCATTGGCGCATCAAATACTTTCCAAGGTACACTGACCGCAACACAACTCTCTGATGGCAACTTTGGCAATGGTCGGTACGGTGTCAATATCTGGCTCTGGGGGAGGCCCAACGACGCGACCGATGACAGACAGTGCGTGACATATGACTTTGTAAAATCAGGTAATACCATCACTATCCCCACACCTGACTTACCTCCGCCCCCTCCACCAGCGCCACTGCCACCACCACCTCCCGCAGGCCCTTTGCCACCTCCATCATGTACACTCACACCAACTCCAGGCGGTACTACCAAAGCAATCAATACGCGCTTTGGCGTAACGTGGGCGGCTACCAACGCTGATTATATTTCAGTCGCAGGCCCTGGTTGGAGTGGCACAATTGATTGCGGATACTACGATGATAATGGTGATGGAGTAGGTGACCGGTTTGATCCAAGCTATACAACTCCGTATTCATGTCGCGCGGCATTCTTACGTACTGCAAGTGGCGGTGGATATGATCTTGGTACGCAGGGCACGTGGGGCAATCTCTATATGCGTGAAGCGGGTAGTGCCAATGTAACCGCGACACCAAAGCGTCATGACGGCGCTAGTGGCGCACCATGTGCGCTTACTATCACTACATCAGGAGGCGGCCCAACCCCTCCACCTCCGCCTCCAGCACCTACTGCATGTGCCAACGACTGGAGCAGTACAACTGGCGGTACATATGATGGCGATGGTGCTGGTACTACTTGCGCGTGTGTACACTTTGATCACAATCGTAATTCAGTGATAAGTCCTACACCTCCGCAGCAATGTTATCCACCAGCAGGTAGTGGCCAAGGTGCGACACTTCCACCTCCGCCGCCGGCTCCCGCAGCACCTCGCTGTCGCCTCAATGGAACCCTTGGCAATTCGTCTGTTACAAAAACCGTAGGTGATCGATTTGAAGTTCCATGGGCATGGGAAAATGCTGATTATATCACCGTCTCAACTCCATGGGCTGGAACGGTTGATTGCGGTAAGCGCACTGATGGCACCTTTGATCCAAATTACTTCCCGTACCCATACAAGTGTTTTAGAGATTTCATGTCCTCTCCAACTCCGTACGATCTTCGTTCAACGGGGCAATGGGGTAATCTCTACATGCGTGAAGCGGGTACCGCGCGCGTAACCATCACGCCAAAGCGCAATGATGGAACATCTGGATCATCTTGCACTCTTACTATCACTGGCACTGGTACTCTCGTAGCGCCGCCCCCACCACCCGTAGCACCTCCGCCACCTCCTGCGGCAGTTCAAGCGCCAACATACAATAACCGTGAATGTTCGGTGACGAGTGTCACTCAACTTGGCGGTGGCTTGGTAAAACTCCGTGTCGTCAAAGGTACCGCCCTACCTGATTCAGTTGGTTTCTGGAATCTCTCGCGCGGTGTCGGTACCGCCACATGGGTTGGCCGCGGATCATGGACTGTGATCAACTCAACTACCTATGATGTGACATTGAGCGCGGCGGATCACGCAAACGCCTACGGTAGGTATCAAGCGAGTTTCTGGAAATGGGGTACGAGTGATGCAACTAATATCCTTTGTTCAGAAACGCAGTTTAATATCCCACGACCAACGGCAGCTGTGAACGGTAATGATGTGAATGCTCTTGCAGATACCCTGCAAGGCCTTCGCAACATGCTACTGGGCTTGCAGTCAGCTCTCGGGCAATAGTTTTCCTTTCGGCGCAGGCACCAAAAACTCCGCACTATGCGGAGTTTTTGTTTCCTGATATATTGAAATCTATGGAACAGCGGATTCATATTATAGATACGCCAAATCATGTAGGCAAAGAAGTCGAGCTTGCGGGCTGGGTTGATGTACGCCGCGATCATGGCAAATTGATTTTTATCGATCTGCGTGATGAATCAGGCGTAGTACAGATGGTAGTACCACCGGACAACAAAGATTTGCACGATACGGCCGACCAAGTACGCACCGAATGGGTGATTGGTGTGCAAGGACTTGTCAAAGAGCGCCCCGCTAAAATGAAAAATGATAAATTGCCAACAGGCGGTGTTGAGATCGAAGTCAAAGGTATCACCATACTGAACTCCGCGGAAACTCCGGTATTTGAATTAGCAGGTGATGGCTACGAAGTAAGTGAGGAAGTGCGCCTCAAATATCGATATCTCGATCTCCGTCGTGCGCGTCTCCAACACAACATCCGTCTACGATCAAAACTCGTAGACTCTATCCGCCAGTACCTTTTTGCAAAATCATTTGTCGAGATTGAAACGCCGTATCTGACGAAAGCCACCGCCGAAGGGTCACGAGATTTTTTGGTTCCATCACGCCTTCAGCAAGGCCAGTTCTACGCACTCCCGCAAAGCCCACAGCAGTATAAACAGCTGATCATGGCATCAGGTTTTGAACGATATTTTCAAATCGCCCGATGCTTTCGCGATGAAGACTTGCGTGCAGACAGGGGATTTGAGCATACCCAACTTGATGTTGAGATGAGTTTTGTAAAACAAGAAGATGTACTCGATATCATTGAGGGTACGATGATTGAGGTTGCGCACAAACTCGGCAAAAAAATAAAAGAAACACCGTTTCCGCGCTTTACCTATGCTGAAGCTATGGAAAAATTTGGCGCAGATAAATTTGATCTCCGAACCGAAGAGGACAAGAAAGATGGCACGCTTGCGTTTGCCTGGGTGACGCGCTTTCCGTTTTTTGAACATACTGATGGCGGTGGGTGGACCTTTACCCATAACCCGTTTTCAAACACCGTACCCGAGCATCGCGAAAAACTTTTGGCAGGTGAGATCGAGTCAATCATCGCTGACCAGTATGACTTGGTACTTAACGGCTATGAGGCGGGTGGCGGCAGTATCCGTGCGCATGAACCCGAAGTGCTTAAAAAAGTATTGGGGGTGATGGGCTTTGATGATGAAAAGATTAAACGCGAATATGGTCACATGTTAGAAGCATTTCGCCGAGGCACGCCGCCTCACGGCGGCATTGCGCTTGGCATTGATCGCCTCACCATGTGTTTCGCGGGAGAGACCGCACTTCGCGAAGTGCAGGCATTTCCTATGACTGCGGGTGGTAAAACTGCTGTGATGGACGCGCCCACTGATGTATCACCAGAACAACTTCTCGAATTTGGAATCCAAATAAAGAAAAAACCCGCCGCATAGGCTATACTACACGCGTGGCATACAAAGTACGCGTCAAAAAATTTGAAGGGCCACTCGAGCTCCTCTACGATCTAATCGAGACCAAAAAACTCTCGATCAATGAGATATCACTCGGTACCGTCACTGAGGATTATTTTCGTTATATCGAAGATCTCAAAGCAAAGCTTGGTGAAAGCTACCACGAAGAGCTTGCTGATTTTTTGGTCATCGCCTCGACTCTTATCCTCATCAAATCGCGCTCGCTTTTGCCGGGCTTCATACTCACGCATGAAGAAGAGGGTGATATTAAAGAGCTCGAAGAGCGTCTGCGGGCCTACCAAATCGTCAAACATATGGCTGACGCGCTCGGCGCACGCGTCAAAGCTCGCCAAGAGCTCTTTGGGCGTGAACCCCTAGTGCTTGTCGCACCGTCATTTCTACCGCCCGCAAAAGGTATTGATCTCAATCGCATGATCTTTTTGTTGCGTGAGATTATCGCCGCAATCCCGCAAAAAAATGAATTACCCCAGCGCACCGTTAAGAAAATTATTTCAATCGAAGAGAAAATCAAAGAACTCGAAGAGCGTATCTCGAGCGGCATGGTAAAAACCTTTCATGATTTTGTGGGCAGTAAGGCAGAACGGGTGACAGTCGTGGTTACTTTTTTGGCGATGCTCGAACTTATCAAGCTTGGCGCCATTGCCGTGCGTCAGTCGTCAAATTTTGATTTAATACATATTGAACATGGACGAACAGAATAACAATAATCTACCCCAGTCACTCGAAGCGCTTTTATTTGTGTCAGGCGAGCCATTGGCACTCAAAGATTTGGCGCGTCTTTCTCGCGCTGACAAGCGCGAGGTAGCCAAGACACTCGAGATACTCAAAGAAAGTCTTGCCGATCACGGTATACGGCTTTTGCAGAGTGAAGATACTTATACGCTCGTCACCGCGCCCGAGACTAGTGAAGTATCAGGCCGCATCGCTAAAGAACGACTCGAGGGGGATCTGACGCGCTCACAGCTCGAGACGCTCGCGATTATTTTATGGAAAGGCCGCGTATCACGCTCAGCTATTGATTATGTGCGTGGCGTCAACTCGGCATTTGCACTCCGCGCGCTTCTCATTCGCGGACTCATCGAACGCTCACAAGACGAACAAGATGCGCGCGTCTTTTTGTATCGCCCGACACTCGATCTTTTCAAATACCTTGGTATTACATCAAGCGCGGAGTTACCCAGCTACGACGATATAGCAAAAGACCTCAAAGACCATGAGTGATTTTCCAAGTGCTGTCACGGTTGTCGCGGGCTTTTTGGCCGCTTTTGGTATTATCATTCCTGCACTCGCACCTCCCGCAGAGCCGTTGGTACCATTGCCTCCGCCAGCCCATGTGGTACTCGATAGCACCTATACCGCACAAAGCGTGCTGGTAGCGGATCTTGGTGGCACCTGGCGTACAGCAGAGCGGGCCACGGGTGAACGCAGGCCAATCGCGAGCATCACCAAAGTCATGACGGGTTTATTGGCACTTGAGATTTTGCCACTCAACACGCCGATCATTCTTTCAAAAGAAGCAGTAGGGACGCAAGGTGAGGTGGGAAATTTTCATGAAGGCGAAGTATTTGCCCTGCGTGATGCACTCTATGCGCTCATGATGCCATCATCAAATGATATGGCGATGGCGATAGCCGAGACTGTAGGCGAGAGGCTTGGCGGTAAGACCTTTGATGAAAAGATAGAACGATTTGTAGTAGCGATGAATGGGCGTGCACGCACGCTCGATATGCATGATACGCTCTACCGCAATCCTACTGGCCTTGATTTACCGACCTACGAGTCAAGTAATTTTTCTTCAGCAAACGATCTTCTTAAACTTATACGCGCATCGATGAAAACGCCGATTTTATGGGAACCATCGCGCGAAGCAGACAAAAAAATTGTTTCATTTGGACAAGATGGCCACCTGCTTACCAACAGCAATGTTCTGACGCCGTATATTATCAATTTTGTAGGTAGCAAGACCGGTACCACGGAAACCGCTGGTGAATCAATCATCATTATTTACGAACCAATACTCGGAAGGCCCCAAGTACTCATACTTTTGGGCGCCGAGCCAAGTCAGCGAGTCGTTGAGGCGTCATCCCTCCTCCTTCGGACCGGAGGTATGCTACCATAAGGAGTATGCAAGAGGCGATATTGCTCGATGTTTTAAAGGTTTTTGGTCTCTCAGCTCTTTCTTTTTTTGTAGCTTTTTTGGTGACTCCGCTTTTGACACATTATTTGTACGCGTACAAAATGTGGCGTCCACAAATAGCGCGCAGGGCTACTACAGGTGAAGAGGCGCTCGTTATTTCCGGCATTCTCAAAGAACGCACGCGTATCGAGACGCCACGCATGGGCGGTATTCTCATCTGGGGTACTGTCGTTTGTATTACTCTTGCGCTCTGGGCGCTTGGTGGGATGTATGGCGGGCCACTTTTCTCAAAACTCAATTTCCTTTCAAGAAACCAAACATGGCTGCCGCTCGCAGCCCTACTCGCGGGCGCGCTCACAGGCCTCGTCGATGACTGGATGGCAGTACGGGGCCGTGATACCTATGTAGGCGGAGGATTGGATCTCAAGGCGCGCATTGGTGCGGTACTCGTCATCGGCGCAGTTGGCGCGTGGTGGTTTTATGGGCCACTCGAGATGCGCGGCATCCATATACCATTTTGGGGAGATCTAACGCTTGGTATTCTCTTTATTCCATTTTTTATGCTCACTATGCTTGCGGTCTTTGCGGGCGGTGTTATTGATGGACTTGATGGTTTGGCTGGTGGTGTATTTGCCTCAATACTTGCCGCCTATGGTGGTATTGCATTTTTTCAGCAGCAACTTGATCTTGCTACTTTTCTTGGCGTTACGGTCGGTGCGCTACTCGCTTTTCTCTGGTACAACATCCCGCCTGCCCGTTTTTATATGGGTGAGACGGGTATGCTCGGGCTTACCTCAATGCTTACGGTTATCGCATTTCTTACGGGCGCGGTCGCGGTCTTACCTATCATCGCATTTCCACTCGTAGCCGAGGTTGCCTCAAATGTCATCCAGATTGCATCAAAGCGATTTCGCGGCAAAAAAGTATTTTTGGCGGCTCCTATTCATCATCACTTTGAAGCGCTCGGGTGGCCTCACTACAAAGTAACTATGCGTTTTTGGGTGGTAGGCGTTGTATGTGCGATTATGGGTATGGTGATACATCTCATCGGCAAATAATATGGCAGCGTATTCATATATCATTAGAGGGGGCACCATCATCGACGGTTCGGGTTTTCCTATGTACCGCGGTGATATTGGTATTTCCGGCGAGATTATAAAAGAAGTTGGCGCAGTAGGTAGGGGGCGGGCAACGCGTGTCATCGACGCCGCGGGCAAATACATCGTGCCTGGATTTATTGATGTGACCAATCATTCGGATACACACTGGACGATCTTTACCTACCCCGCGCAAGAAAATTTGCTCGCGCAAGGCATTACCACTGTCATCGGCGGCGCATGTGGATCGTCACTCGCTCCTCTTGTCGATCAGAAAGCTATAAGCTCCATCCAAAAATGGACCGACATATCAAATTTTAATATCAACTGGCGCAGTATGGAAGAATTTTATGGCGAACTTGATAAGCATCCGATGGGTGTCAACATGGGCAGTCTGGTTGGATATTCAACGCTTCGCCACAACATCACTGACGATGACGCGCGTGAGCTCACGCGTCAAGAGCTCGAATCAATGAAACTTTTACTCAAACGATCGCTCGATGAAGGCGCGTTTGGGCTTTCAATCGGCTTGGCGCACATACCAAATACACTTGCCATTCAAGAAGAAATCATCGAGCTTGCACGCATTGTCGCGGACGCAGGCAAAGTAGTGAGTGTCCATATGCGCAACGAAGGTCGTAGGATCCTCTCGTCGGTCGCTGAAGTCATCAATCTCGCACGGTCTTCGGGCGCGCAGGTACACATCGCTCATTTCAAAGCGATTGGCAGAAAGGCATGGCAAGATTTTCCCAAAGTGCTCGCCATCATCCGTAAGGCGCGTAAATATGAAAACTTGCCGATATCAGCGGACTTTTTTCCATATCTTCGCACTGGATCGCTTCTTTCAAATCTTCTACCCGAATGGATTATGGAGGGAGATCAAGCAAAGAGTATGGCAATGCTTTCTGATCAGCACAAGCGCGAATCAATCCTTGAAACGGTGCGCAGTCTGACACTCCATTACGACAATATTGTGATAGCCGAAGCGCAAAAAGACAAAAAAATAATCGGTAAAAGTATCGCGGAGATCTCCGCCCAATCAGGACTTTCGCCAGAAGAAACCCTCATCCAGATATTGATCGTCAATGGTTTGAGTGTCACTATTTTTTCAAAAACACTCAAAAGTAGACATCTCGTCACCATCGCCAAGGAGTCTTATAGTATGTTTGCCTCCGACGGCGTAGGCGATCCAAAGGGACGCAAAGATTTGACGCACCCGCGCTCGTATGGTGCTGCGCCTCGGTATATCGATCGTCTCGTGCGAAAGTCAAAAATATTTTCATGGGAAGAAGCTATCAAGCGTATGACAGCGGTACCTGCGGCACATCTTGGTATCGCGGGAGAACGCGGGTCGATTAAAAAAGGCGCGCTGGCAGATATCGTAGTCATTGACCCTGACGGTATTCGCGATATCGCGACCTACAGCGCACCTTATCAATATCCAACGGGCATCGAACATGTCTTCATCAACGGACGGCTTGCAATCGAAAAAGGAGTTCCTACGGGAGCGCTTGCGGGCAAAATTCTTCGTCGCGGGTAAGCGCGATCCACATATACTCATCTTAGGACTCGGCGCGCTCGGTGGGGGAGTTGGCGTCGCGCGTTTTTTGGCTGACCTTGGCTATACACTCACAGTCACTGATTTGCGATCAAAAAAAGAACTTGCGACATCACTCGCACAACTCAAAAAATATCCACGCATACGCTATACGCTCGGCAAACATACTATGCAGGATATACGCGACGCAGATCTTATCATTAAAAATCCTGCCGTGCCACTCGAATCGCCATTTATCCGCGCGGCAAAAAAGAAAAAGATTCCTATCACTAACGATGCCGATCTTTTTCTGACACTCGTATCACACGGACGCATTATTGGTGTCACGGGTACCAAGGGCAAGACGACGACAACTCTTTTAATCAAACACCTCTTAGGTAAAGATGCGATCGCTGTCGGTACACCCGGCGTATCGTTTTTTGATATTTTCAAAACACGCACGCTCCCTCGTTGGATTGTAGCTGAATTTTCAAGCTTTGATCTTGATCTTGTCTCGCGCGGACCTTCCAATGCTGTCATCACATCACTCTTTGCTGACCATCTTAATCGCTACGGATCGTTTGCCGCGTACGCAAAAGCAAAAATGCATATCGTGGCGAAACACACACAAAAAGATCGCGCGTTTGTGTGGTACGACTCTGAGCTTGCGCGTCACTTTCCCAAAGCATACCGAGGAAAACGCTTGTGGGTCAGCGGGCACCAACTTCCAAACTATGAGAAAAAAGTATCATGGCGCGTCTCGCGCCCCGCGATAGCACTCGCAGTTGCTGTCGCACGGTCATTCGGCATGTCAGATAGCGTTATCAAAAAGCGCCTCGTATCATTTAATGCACCCGCGAGTAGACTTGAGATAATACGCACAACGCGCACTACCGTATTTATCGATGACACTACCTCGACGAGTCCGGGGGCTGCAGCGTTTTCTCTTGCCGCGATTGCCAAAAAGTGGGAGACGATCACAATTATCGCTGGAGGTGAAGACAAAAAATTTCCCGATAAAGATATCCGTGTGTACGGCGATGCTATCAAAAAATATCATCCGCGCGTCATACTCTTTCCAGGATCATTGAGTGTGAAGCTCAAGAAATATATCGGTACCGTAGAGCGTGCGAAAACTATGACAGAGGCGGTGCGTCTAGCTCAACACACCAAAGGCGCAGTAGTACTTTTGCCGGGCGCTACGAGCTTCAATATGTTTCGTAATGAATACGACCGGAGCGCTCAATTTCAAAAAGCAGTAAAACGCTTGCAACGATAATGAAACACACGGACAAACTATTGTTGGGTGTGATCGCCTTTCTTCTCCTGGTAGGCATTATTACTTTTGCATCAGCATCGGCGCCGCGTTCAGTACGGCATTTTGGCAATTCGTATTCATATTTTTTGCGCCAGCTCGTCTTTGGCTTCGGACTCGGTGGTATTTTTTTTATGATAGGTCTCCGCGCACCACTAGCACTATGGAAAAAAAGTGCGCCGTTGCTCTTGATCGGAAGTCTCCTTATCATGCTCGCGATGTTTACCATCCCAAGTATCAGTCTTACGGTGGGCGGATCAACGCGTTGGATTGTGATTGGTGGATTTTCATTTCAACCCTCCGAGGTACTCAAATTTACCTTTATCGCGTATCTTGCTGCTTGGATTCATTCGCGGCGCAAAGACCTTACCAGCTTTCTATCAGGCCTCATACCTTTTCTTGCTATCACCGGTATTGTAGGAAGTTTTGTGTTGTTTGAGTCTGACCTGGGAACCTTTGGGGTTATCGCATGTACCGCGCTTGGTATGTTTATTATGGGTGGTGGGCGCATGCGACAGGTGGGACTTATTTTTCTTTTGGGTGCGTTCTTGTTAGGGGTAGCGATATCTATCGAACCCTACCGGATAAATCGCTTGCTTGTGTTTATGGATCCCGACATTGATCCGCAAGGTATCGGTTATCAAATAAATCAAGCGCGACTCGCGATAGGATCAGGTGGGCTCTGGGGTAGGGGAGTCGGTCTTTCGCGACAGAAATTTTATTTACCTGAACCTGACGGTGACGCGATATTCGCAGTGTTCGCCGAAGAGTACGGATTTATAGGAGTCATCATACTCATCGGCGCCTTTTTTCTCTTTACCGTTCGTGGTATGCTGGCATCAGCACATACGCGCGATCCCTTTACCCAGCTTCTCGCATCTGGCATCACCCTGCTGGTTGTCACGCAAGTTATTATCAATACTGCGGCACTCTCTGGCCTTTTGCCGCTTACCGGCATTCCGTTGCCTTTTATGAGCTTGGGCGGCACTGCTGTCGCATTTCTCCTTTTTGAAATGGGCGTGCTTGTGCAAATTTCAAAACGCAAACACCTATGAAAATAGTACTCTTGGGCGGAGGTACGGGCGGACATTTTTACCCCCTTATGGCGGTCGCTCGCTCGCTCCGTGATATCGCAGAAGAGGAACGCATCGTATCTCTCGATCTCGTATTGATGGGCGATAAACCTTTTGACCCCGAGGTGATGCGCGAAGAATCAATCTCATTTGAGATGATACCCGCGGGCAAAATGCGCCGATATTTTTCACTGCTCAATTTTTCTGACAGTATCAAAACACTGCGCGGTATTTTTCGTGCGCTCTGGAAGTTTACTATTCGTCCACCTGATATTATTTTTTCAAAAGGTGGATACGACGCGTTTCCGGTACTTGTTGCTGCGCGCTTCTATCACATACCCGTCATGATCCACGAGTCAGATGCGATACCGGGCGTGGTTAATACCTGGGCGGCAAAATTCGCACGGCGTATCGGCGTGTCATTTCCTGAAGCGGCCAAACATTTTCCGCCCGACAAGGTAGCGCTCTTGGGTAATCCGATACGCCCTGGTATTTTGGGCGGGTCATCAGATGAGGCGTATGGTATTTTTAATCTTGAGACTGGCGTACCCATCGTACTTGTGTTGGGTGGATCACTGGGTGCGCAAAAAATAAACGATCTACTACTTTCAGTACTTCCTGAGATGGTAGAAAAGTTTCAGATTATTCATTCGACAGGACTCCTCAACCATGACATGGTTGCCAAAGAAGCAGAAGTGGCATTGGGTAGCTCGCCTCACAAATCACGCTACCATCATTTTCCACTCATGACCGCAAGCCAACTACGCAATGCCGCGTTTGTGTCCAATGTAGCGGTATCGCGCGCGGGCGCTGGTGGTATTTTTGAGCTTGCTGCGTGGCACTTGCCAGCAATTCTCGTACCCATCACTGACTCGGCTCAAAATCATCAGCGCGAAAATGCCTATAACTACGCGCGCACGGGTGCGGCCATCGTCATCGAAGAAGCAAATCTCACTCCGCACATATTGATATCGGAAATCCAGAAAATTCTTACGGACACTGCACGCGCAGCAGAGATGAAGCAGGCCGCTGGTACCTTTGCCCGTATTGATGCGTCACGCAAAATCGCCCTTGAGCTCATTCGTCTTGGTATCCATGAATAAACCAGTACGCGTACGCATCGCGCCTTCTCCGACTGGCTTTATGCATATCGGTACGGCACGCACCGCGCTTTTCAATTTTATTTTTGCCAAACAACATGGAGGCATTTTTTTACTACGCATCGAGAACACCGATAAAGAGCGATCTAAAAAAGAATTTGAAGATGACATCATACAAGGCCTCGCGTGGCTTGGACTCGATAACGATGAATTTCATCGTCAATCCGAAAACATCATATGCCATAGGGAGTATTTACAAAACCTACTAAGCGAGAAAAAGGCATTTTGGTGCGCACATACTACTGAAGAGCTTGAAGCAGAGGGTGAGCGCCAGCGCGAAGCCAAAGAACCTCCGCGTCACATCTGTAAGCATCGTGATGAAGGTAAAACCGCGGGCATCATACGCCTTCGTAACGATGAGCGCGAACCCATCGTTATCCACGATATGATCCGCGGTGATATTACCTATGACCCACAGTTATTTGGTGATATTTCACTTGCAAAAAATCTTGACGAACCGCTCTATAACTTTGTAGTAACTATTGATGACTATGAGATGAAAATATCACATGTTATCCGAGGCGATGACCACATTACCAACACACCGAAACAAATCATGATTGGCCACGCACTGGGTTTTAGTGAGCCTGCGTGGGCGCACTTGCCATTGTTGCTTGCCAAAGATCGTACCAAACTTTCAAAACGCAATGGAGCGGTATCAGTAGGGGAGTATCGTGATGCAGGATATATCCGCGAGGCATTGATTAATTTTATTGCCATGCTTGGCTGGCACCCTAAAGACGAAGTAGGCGAGATATTAGATCTCGAAACTATTATTAAAGAATTTGATATCACACGCGCGCAGCGTGGTGGCGCCATTGTCGATACCCAAAAGCTTGATTGGCTCAACCGCGAACATATCAAACGACTCTCGCCCGAAGAAAAAGTAAGGCGTGCCGAACCCTTTATAAACCCTACTACCAAACAAAAGCTCGGATTGCGCGTCTCACAATATATACTTGCGGTACTGCCACGCATCACCAAACTTACCGAAGTAGACTTAGCGATAAGAGATATACTCGAACTACCTGACTATGATGCTGATCTACTTTTATGGAAAGGAAAATTGGGACATGCAAAAGCAAAAGAGATACTAAAAACTATTTTAGAAACTCTCACTGACCCAGAAACCGCTGAACAAAACTTGAAACCCCTTATAGAAAAAGAAGGCACAGGCACAGTACTCTGGCCGCTACGCACGGCTCTTTCGGGTCGCGCCGTCTCACCCGGACCCTACGAACTTTTGAGCGCCTTTGGACTCGACGAGATACATAGGCGCATACAATACGCTATCGAGAAACTCGATGCGTAGCTTACACCGTCTCGCTATCATTCCCGCGCTTGTTCTTGTTGTTTTTCCGTTTATCGCTGGCTCCGCATCAGTAGACGAACTACGCACAAAAATATCTGGCAGAGAGTCAGAAATAAAAAAACTTGAAGCCGAAATCGCCCAATACCAAGACGCGCTCGACAAACAATCAAATCAATCACAAACACTCAAAGGTGAGATTAAAAAACTTGAGACACAGATAAAGAAGATCAATACTGACATCAAGCTCACCGAACAGCAGATACAGCGCACCGAACTACGCCTCGAAGAACTTGATATTGAGATTGGTGAGAAAAAAGCAGTAATAGATACAGAAAAAGAAGTACTCGGTTCGCTCGTCAGATCTTTGTACGAAGAAGACGATACCTCTATGATTGAGATATTGGCAGGATATGGATCGCTCTCTGAATTTTTTGAAAAACGCGAAGCATCTGAAGCGGTACAAGAACAACTTGGTCAAAGCTTGGTCTCACTCCGCAAACACAAAGAAAGCTTAGAGACCGAGGCGGAGCGCAAAAAACGCGAAGAAGAAGAACTCCTCTCGCAACGCAAAAATTTGACTGGACGCAAATCAGTACAAGAAACTATCAACCAATCAAAATCAAAACTACTTTCCGAGAGCAAAAACCAAGAAACAAAATACCAACAACTTTTGCGCGAACGGGCAGAAAAACGCGCACTCATACAAAAAGAGCTTCAAGCTGTTGAAGACGAATTGCGCCGCTCTATCGACCCGTCACTATTGCCCTCAAAACGGGCAGGAGTGCTGGGCTGGCCGGTTGAAGACCCCAAAGTAACCCAGGGCTTTGGGTTTACTGAGTTTGCGACAACCCAAGGATCTGATGTCTATAAAGGTAATGGTCACAACGGTGTCGACTTTAAGGCGGCCATAGGAGCCCGAATTTTGGCCTCGGAGGCGGGTATAATCAAAGACTTCGGTAATACCGACACCCTCTGCCCGGGAGGCTCTTACGGTCGGTGGGTGATCATTGAGCACCCCAATAATCTCTCGACACTCTATGCGCACTTCTCGGGAATTTCGGTCAAAAAGGGACAAGAGGTCAAGAGGGGAGATCTGGTAGGATTTGCGGGTGATACCGGCTATGTGACGGGTCCGCACCTGCATTTTACGGTATATGCCACCAATACGTATCGGCTCGCCAAGACCAAACACTGCGGTATGGTACCAGCTGGTGGTTATCTCAATCCACTCGAATACCTCTAAAATACTTGATATACTAAAACCAATGAACCGTACCAATCGCGCCACACGCTACAGCAAAGGCATCATACAGCTCGGCATTATCATCGTCCTTTCGGTGGTGATTTTGAGTTTACTTGGCGTATCTTTAAGCTCACTAGTAAACAACAAAACTCTTTCCGAAAACTTTATGTTTCTCTGGGAAGGTATTAAATGGGTTTGGATAAACTATGCGGCCGCACTCTTTTGGAAAGTTTGGGATCTCGTATCAGGACTCTGGAAGTAAAATCGGATAAATAAAAAAAGTCCCGTTCTTGCATGAGGGCTCCCAAATAAATACGAAAATAAGTTTGTAGGCGAATGGTGCAGAGCTTTTCGCGAGCTTTTGTGCGCTCATGAGCTTTGCGCTCGAGTGCGAGCCTGCAAAAGTATGCAATTTTCTAGCCTCTTTTATTGGTCGCTAGGGGAGACCCTCGTGCAAAAAAGGAACCTTATCTACCCTCACTATCAACCCGCCAAAAATACCTTGCAAGCCCTATTTTAGCGATTCTTGTGTGCTGGAGGTTGATAAAATGTTCATAATCGGTTATTAAAGGATTAATAACCCCCTAGACAATGAAGACAAATCATAGTATAGCTAAAAACCCAGAACTTATAACGCGCGCGATCATCATTCATCGTGGAAAAATTCTACTATGCACTGGCATAGGTACCAAACGATACTTTTTGCCTGGCGGTCATATTGAGATGTTTGAGACATGCGATGACGCGTTAAAAAGAGAGATAAAAGAAGAATTAGGAATTTCAGTCAAAAAACAGACTCTTGTAGGTATGGTCGAGAACTTTTACTACGATGGAAAGAAAAACCGCCACGAGATAAATATGGTGTATTTAGTAAAACCGTCAAAATACGAAATACGCTCACAAGAAGATCATTTGGAATTTCATTGGATTCCTGTAGCCAAGACACAAAAGGTGAGTGCATTACCCAAGCCTTTATTCAAAGTAATTACTGCGTGGGTAAAAAATAAAAAGTTCTTTGTTATTACAGTAGATGGTAGATAGGTCGCAAAATCTATGTTGTGCGACCTGTTACATTTCTCGAAAACCTACTCCCCTAGGGAGTTTTGGTCTTACTTTTTACCCAGAAGAATAATCTTATGATCCAACTGATCAGAAAAAATTTACTATATTTCCTGTAAACTTTTCCTGTTGTGTCCTCGGCATAGATATAATAAATAGCTTTAGTATCTATCAACTCAGGCCGGCCATCTTCAAAAAAATCTAAATTAATCTGATTGCTTGGACCGAGGTATCCATCAATGTTTACAGAATCACGCCCCTTGCGACGTATCAGGCCGTTCCAAGTCTTATAGCCGTACTCGCCTATTTGTATACGCCAATCTTTACTTGCGTTGGTTATGCTAATTGAGAATAATGATTCTGTTTTAATAAGTTCCAATCTTGTCTTCTTTCGTCCCCACCATACAATCAACATACTAAAAAGTAGCGTGAGTAAGAGTAAAATGGAGGCTGGATCATCTTTTGCCAAGAGCGCGAGCTGCTGCAAGTATAAGAAGAAGTTTTGCATTCTTTCATACTACAATTTTTCCTAGTTTTTTGCTCTTTTTAACCCGACAAATATATTAGCAGCTAAAGACCCTCAGCATATTGACCTAGGTCAAGATTGATTTACTATTTGTTTTGGAAACCGTTTTGAAGGAAGATCGGTTTCCAGTCCATACAGTTCGCCATTTTGGTAAAAACCAATATGACGATACTTACACTAATTCTCTTGATCATCCTAGTACGAGAAATCAAGAGATGATTTGAAGCAATACCGCCGAAAGGCGGTTTTTGCTTGTTTTTGTACGAGTGTCGACAAACTAGGTTTGTGCGACCTGTTATCTATTGAGAAAGCCCTTCTCCCTGCCGCTGGTTTTCCTGTAGACTAGGTACATGAGAGTTTCATTTTCAGCGCTCGAAACATACAATCAGTGCCCGCAGAAATATGAGTACGAGCATATTGAGCACAAACGCGTACCCAAAGGCAAAGAGTCTATTTTTGGTACTTCTATACATAGTGCTATGCGCTTTATGTTTTCTCGGGATCCCCTCTTTCCGACTCTTGAAGAGGTATTGGCGCATTTTCGTGAATCATTTGCTGATAGCCAATCAGTCGCTGATGCTGACAAGGCGCGGTACTTGGAATCTGGTGAGCGCATGATACGCGTGTATTATGAAAAAAATCCACCGTGGAACTTTGATGTTATAGATCTAGAATCACGCTTTGAGGTACCGCTCGAAGACCCGAAGACGGGCATCACCCACACCATCGCCGGCAGTATCGATCGCATCGATAAAACCGGTGAAGGTTTATTTGAAATTATTGATTATAAAACTTCGCGCAAACTTCCCGCCCAAGAAACAGTCGATGCCAATATGCAGCTGGCCATCTACCAGCTGGCACTCGAAAAAAAGTGGCCACATATCGATCCCGAACATGTAACGCTCGCACTTTACTTTATGAAAGCAGGCGAAAAGCTTGTCACCCGCCGCACGCGCCAAGATCTTGATAACACACGCCAACAAATTTTAGATACCATCCATTCGATCGAAGCGCGCATTGAGACAAAGGAATTCCCCGCCAAGCCAAACGCGCTTTGCGATTGGTGTGGATATAAATCCATCTGCCCCGCGTGGCGGCATCTGTACCGTGCGCAAGAAAAAGATGCGCCGCCTGATGATGCGCGTCCCCTGATCAAAGAATACTTTACGCTCAAACGCGAGATTGGCGAACGGGAAGATAGACTTTCAGAGATCACCGCTAGCATCAACCAATATCTTGATGCACAAAAACTTGATCGTGTGTTTGGTGAGGGTGGATCACTCGCACGCTCGACACAAGAGCGCACCAGCTGGGATGCGACTAAAATCACCTCAATCCTTGAGCCTACAGACTTTTGGCAACATATACTATCCCCCGATGATAAAAAACTAAAAAAACTTTTACCAAAACTGCCCGAAGATCTTCATGAGCGCCTGCTCGCTGAAGCACGCATCGTCAAACGATTTACGATGCTCAAAGCGTCTACCAAAAACGCACTACCCGATGAAGAGAGCCCCGCCTAGTGTCTTATCATTTGCACTGCGCACTACGCCGAAAGCCGGCGCCCTCGGCCTCTAGTGCAGAGGCAAAAAAGAGGCGGTTTTCTTCCTTGATCCGTGAGGCTGATTTGCACGCTTTGGGGTAATATACGGTGCCATTTTTGCTCGCCACAAAATCCCCCTCAACCCGTCCATCAAGTAGTATTTCAAAGGCATTTGGTACCAGTTTTGGTTCAAATAGGGCCTGTTGTACCGCAAAAAGGCGCCATACCCCCACCAAAAGGACAACCGCCAAAAAGAGAGCGAATCCCCAAAAATACATTTCTATCAAGCCCTTGATCTTTTCGATAAACTGATGTAGCATATATCTATTGTAATTGAGTTATATTTTATCGCTAATATTTAACTATGGCACATACAAAAGCAGGTGGATCAACGACAAACCTACGCGACTCAAACCCCCAATACCTCGGGGTGAAGCTTTTTGGTGGGCAGGTTGCCAAAACCGGCTCGATTATCATCCGTCAGCGCGGTAGCCACTTTATCCCAGGACTTGGTGTGCGTAAAGGCAAGGACGACACCCTTTTCGCAATGCATGCAGGTAAAGTAAAATTTTCTGACATGCGTAAACGCCACTTTGATGGCACCACGGTCATCAGAAAATTGGTCAGCGTTGTCTAAATACTTCTCATATAAAAGTTAAAAGGACCTTCCGCTGATGCGAAAGGTCCTTTTCTGTTGTGACGCCTGTAGGCGCCGATTGGTTGTGAGGTCAGGCGCGTGCGTCCGCAGCCTCGGGCTCCCCATCGACATCCTCCTCATCGAGAAGAATCGCCTGTTGCCGGTGCTTGTGACGCATGTACCAGTAGTGACCGTCGAGGCAGGCGGCGAGTCCGCCAATACCGAAGACGAGAATATGCGCGAGCACAAATGTCGGGAAGTCGCTGATGGGCCAGCCGATCCAGCCCATCCCCATCGCAGTAGCGATGGTACCCGTCACAAATGCCGTACGCGGCACGAGCAGCATCGCCACCAGCACCACGACCCCATATCCCAAAGTTGCAAAGAACAGCATGATCCTCTCTCCTCTCTCGCTCCACAGCATCCGCCGCCAGAGCATGCCAAAGTTACCTGATATACATTATATCAGATTTTTATATATTTGTCAATATACACCTATTTATGCCTCTTGATGGCTGCGCGGATGAATTCGCAAAAGAGCGGATGTGGTGTGAGTGGGCGTGATATAAGTTCAGGATGAAATTGCGTACCTACAAAAAATGGATGACCTACAAGTTCGATTATTTCTACTAAATTGCGCTGAGGGTTGATACCAGAAACTACTAGTCCCCTCTTTATCAGCTTCGGCAAAAACTGCGCATTTACCTCGTAGCGGTGGCGATGGCGTTCTTTGATCTTGTCTTTGCCGTACGCACGCGCGGCAATCGTGTTCTTAGTAATCTTACAATCGTAAAGGCCTAGACGCATTGAGCCGCCGTAATCTTTCTTATCCAAAAGTGCTTGCTGTTCGGGCAAGATATGAATCACCGGATATTCGCTTTTTCTGGTGATCTCTTCGGTGTGCGCACCTTCAAGCTTGGCTACATTGCGCGCGTATTCTACGACCGCAAGCTGAAGACCGTAGCAAAGACCAAAAAACGGTATCTTCTCTTTACGACAAAACTCGATCACTTTGATCTTGCCCTCGATACCTCGTGAACCAAACCCGCCCGGTACTACCACGCCATCAAGCACTTTGAGCTCGCTGAGTTTTTCGGGATGTTTTTCGTATTCTTCAGCATCAAGCCATAAAATTTCTGCCTCATGCTTGCAAGACCATGCGGCATGTTTGAGTGCTTCAATGACCGAGAGATATGAATCAGAAAGTACAAACGCACCGGTGGTAAAATATTTACCTACGATACCGACACGCACACGAGGTTTTTTAGTATTGCGGATAGTAGATACAAGTTTTTTCCATTCACGCAGATCCGTTTTTTTCTTTTTGAGACCGAGCTTCTTGAGCACAATAGTACCAAGCTGATCTTTTTCAAAATTGAGTGGAACTTCGTAGATAGATTTTACATCCGGTGCCGATATAATATCTTCGTCACGCAAGTTGAGCGCAAACGAAAGCTTTTCTTTACGAGGTTTATCGATGGGTACGGCCGAACGCGCAAGAATAATATCTGCCTGAATACCAGCGACATTGAGCGCGCGCGAGGCGTGTTGGGTTGGGCGAGTCTTCATCTCACCAATGACACCTGGTACCGGCAAATAGCTAACAAGTACAAAAAGCACATTACCAGGTTTGCGCAACTTCATGATGCGCGCCGCCTCCAAGAACAAAAGATTTTCATAATCCCCTACCGTACCGCCAATCTCGATAAGCATAATATCTGATTTGGTACTCTCGGCAGCTTTCTCAACGCGCATGATAACTTCTTCGGGCACATGAGGTACCACCTGTACACATTTACCACCGTATTCGAGGTTGCGTTCTTTCTGAATCATCGAAAGATACACCATGCCTGTCGTCATATAATTGACGCGATGGAGTGAAATACCCAAAAAACGCTCATAGTTGCCAATGTCTTGATCGCATTCAAGACCATCATCCGTCACAAATACCTCACCGTGTTCGGTCGGATTCATCGTACCGGCATCGATATTGATGTACGGATCGATCTTCATCGCCGACACCCGAAAGCCATAGGACTGTAAAATCTTGGCAAGCGATGCGGTAGCGACGCCCTTGCCAATACCCGACATAACCCCGCCAGTTACAAAGATATATTTACGCATATTTATTTTTTCTTTTCCGCCTCGACGCGCACCGAAATATACATGCGCTCTTTTTTCATCTTGATCTCTACATCGTGTTTGCCCACGAGCTTGATCGGCAAGCCCCAAAGCTGATCTTTTTCAATGGTATGAAACCGGCGACGGCGGAGTTCAGCGATGACATCATCGGCAGTGACTGCGGCAAACAAATGGCCGTGCTCATTTGCTGGCTTATGAAATACTAATGCCACCTGACTCAAAGCTTTCTTCTCTGCTTCGAGAGCTTCAGCCTTTTCGGCAAGCCGGCGCGCTTGAGCTACTTTGGTGTCTTCCACCATTTTTACTGCTTTTTTATCTGCCTCGCGAGCGAGGCCTTGGGGTATCAAAAAATTGCGCCCGTAGCCATCTTTTACCGTGAGAATCCTCCCCTGTTGGCCGAGCTGAGGAACATCTTTGAGGAGAATGACTTTCATAGAAGTATCCTAGCGCGTGGTGCGCAAGTGCTCAAGGGCGCGTTCGAGCTGTATGTCTTTTGCAGGATCGCCTTGGGGATCGAACTTAACCTCGATATCAGGCGCGAGTCCTTCTTTGGAAATCGACTTACCTGATGGTGTCGTCCATCGTGCGATGGTGATTTTGAGCGAAGTCTTGTCGGTAATGTCTTCAAGCTCTTGTACTGAGCCCTTGCCAAATGTTCGTTCACCAATAATGGTCGCTTTTTTGTGCTCTTGGAGTGCTCCTGCCAGAATCTCTGACGCTGACGCGGAACCTTGGTTGACCAGCAAAACCGTAGGTATTTTTTCGAGCGCTCCAAAACCTGCGCTACGGTAAATAGTTGCTTCACGATTACGAAATTCTTCACGCGCAACCACCTCGCCCTCGGGCAACCACCAGCTTGCGATATCGACTGAACTATGGAGATACCCACCGGGGTTATTACGAAGATCGAGCACAAACTTGCTAGCACCTGATCGCAAAAACTCGCGGACGGCTTTTTGAAATTCTTCGCTCGAATTCTGCGAGAAACTAAAGAGTGTAACCACAAAGACATCGCCTTTCTTTTCTGTAACGATAATGGGCATGCGGATAACATCACGCATGATAGAAATTTCGCGCGGTTTATCTTCACCGGTACGCGCTATCGTAAGCACGACTTTCGTGCCTCGCTCACCCCTGATCTTATGAATTGCTTGATCGAGCGTAAGATTTTCAGTGTAGGCATCATCAATCTTGAGCACCTTATCACCCGCTTTGAGTCCCGCGCGTTCTGACGGAGAACCTTTGATTGGCGCGATAACAGTCAAAATTTCTTTGCGGATACCAATCTCCGCGCCGATACCCGAGAACTCGCCCTTGATTTCACTCTGAAAATCTTCATGATCTTTGGGTGGAAAAAAGACGGTATACGGATCGCCTAAGCTCCCCACCATACCTTGAATAGCACCCCACACCATCGCCTGCCGATCGATAGGATTATCAGTGATATGTTTGCGCTCGACTGCCTCCCATGCCTTCCAAAATGGTTCAAAATCAACCTCTTTTAGTTTTTCAGTAAGATCGCCCGATGGCAATTGGTTTACGACGCCCAACACTCGCTCGATCGAAGCGCGCTCATTGAATCCGAACCATGCGCCAATGCCGAAAGAACTAGTGACAATCACCAACGCTGTAACAAAAACAAAAAAACGCCGCTCATTACCCATAATCCTCACTAGTTTCCCATACTTTTGTATTGCGGGCAAGGGAAAATATCGGGTATACTGGAGCCATGGACAAAGTGTCATCACGACATGTCTCTTGGATAGATCTTGAGCAACCGACGGAAGAAAAAATCGGTGATTTAGTTCACCGGTATAGTATTCATCCACTCGTTGCCCAAGAGCTTTTGACGGCGACCTATCGCCCAAAACTTGAAGACTACGACGATCATCTCTATTTGGTGTTGCATTTTCCTGTGTGCGACAAGAAAACAACCGCTACTTTGAGTCGTGAGATTGATTTTGTCATCTTTCCCTATACGCTCATCACGGTCCATTATGAGGACATCCCCCATCTCGATGATTTCCAGCAATTTTTGGCAGGGCACGAAGCGGTCCGGGAACGCAAATTTGGCAGATCATCAGGTCAGCTCCTCTACCAGATCATTAAACAGCTTTTTGCCGCATCGCGCGACGAGCTTCGTGTGCTTGAAAAACGAATAGACGCCGTGCAAGAAAAAGTATTTAGTGGCAACGAACGCTCGGCGCTCCAAGAAATATCGGGATTGCGTCGTGATATTCTCAATTTTCAAAAAGCCCTCAAGCCACAAGAGACGGTGCTCAAATCGCTCGCTGAACACGGCAAGAAATTTTTTGGACCTGATGCGTCCCCTTATTTCAATGATATCCTCGGCGAGTATACACAACTTTGGAACATCGTCGAAGATCTGCGCGCGACACTCAATGTCATCTACGAGACCAATGTCTCGCTCTTGTCAGTAAGTGTCAACGAAGCGGTGAGATTTCTGACAGCAGTATCTTTTATATTGCTTCCGTTGCAAGTGGTCATTAATCTCTTTGGTATGAATATTACCAATATCCCACTCGCTCATCATCCAAATGCCTTTTGGATTTTACTTGCACTAAATGGCGTGGTTGGTATCATCATCTTGCAATGGTTAAGACAGAAAGACTGGCTGTAACGCTCTATGATTCGCTCGCGCGTGCCGAACGGCCTTTTGCGCCAGCTGTAGGTGCTACCGTGCGTCTGTATACCTGCGGGCCTACGGTATATCGCTCGCAACACATCGGCAATTATCGTACCTTTCTTTTTGAAGATATGTTGCGCCGTACCCTTGTCGCATCAGGTTGGCGCGTCAAACATGTCATGAACATCACCGATGTAGGGCACTTGGCATCTGATGCTGACGAAGGTGAAGACAAAGTAGAACGCGAGGCTCGCCGTACGGGCAAGACTGCTTGGGATATTGCAAAATATTTTGAGAAAGAATTTCTCGAAGATATCGCGTCGCTCAATATCTTGCATCCGGTCAAATTGGTACGCGCGACCGAACATATCGTCGAGCAAATAGCGCTCATCAAGACACTTGAAAAAAAAGGATTTACCTATCGTACTACTGATGGTCTTTATTTTGACACCTCAAAACTACCAAATTATGGTGAACTTGCAGGACGCGACCAAAATACTATACAAGCCGGATCACGCGTAGCCATAGGTGAGAAACAAAATGCTACTGATTTTGCGCTTTGGAAATTTGCAGAAAGCGGCGAAAAACGGCAAATGGAATGGCCCTCGCCATGGGGAGTGGGATTCCCCGGCTGGCATATCGAGTGTTCGGCAATGAGCATGAAATATCTCGGTAAAACGATTGATATTCACTGCGGAGGGGCAGATCATCGCGAGATTCATCACCCCAATGAAATTGCGCAATCGGAGGCGGCTACTGGCAAACTCTTTTCGCGCTTTTGGATGCATAGTGCGTTTCTAACCGTCAAGGGTCAGAAGATGGCCAAATCATCACCCGAAAGCAATATCACTATAGCCACGCTTCGCGAACACGGATTTGATCCGCTCGATTTTCGATACTTTACCCTCGGTACCCATTACCGTAAACCCGTTTCGTTTAGCTGGGAGGCGCTTGGGGGCGCTCGTGCTGCACGACTTAAACTCGTAGCATCTTTGGGAAACCTCCCAAAGAGAAAAGCTCGCTCTGACGATGCTATGAAAAAAGATATTCTTGCCGCATTTGCTGATGATCTCGCCTCTCCTCGGGCGCTCGCGCGCCTTTGGCAGGGTATCCACGAGAGCGCGTCTCGCCCCGCGGTATTGTGGGCTGATAAACTTTTTGGACTCAATCTTGCTTATGATGCGATTGCCTCTCCTGTTCCCACACATATTCGGGCGCTCGCTGACCAGCGAGAGATATATCGACAAACAAAAGACTGGCAAAAATCTGATGAACTGCGCGAAAAACTAGCCGCCCAGGGTTGGCGCGTAGAAGATACGCCGCGTGGGCCCGTAGTCCACAAGATATAAGTCGTCTGACAACACAAATCGCCTTTTTGGCAATTGCTCGCAACGGCAAAGACGAGTAAATTATTGATATGACCGATCCGCTCAAAATACCTCCTCATAACCGTGATGCCGAGATGGCAGTACTTGGTTCGGTTATGATTGATCGCAACGCCATGATTCGCGTGGTTGATGTGGTAACGGCTGATGATTTTTATGTAACGGAACACGCTATCATTTTCCGCGCGATGCTGGATCTATTTGAACGCAACGCACCGCTCGATGTTTTGTCAGTACAAACCTACCTGGAAGAAAAGGGCCAACTGGAGCGTGCAGGCAACCCAAGTTATCTAGCAGGCCTCATCAATGCGGTCGCAAGCCCTGCGAGTGCTGGCCACTATGCATCAATTGTAAACCGTAAACGAGTACTTCGCGATCTCATCTCGGCATCATACGCCATTGGCGAGATGGGGTACCGAGAAGACCAAGATGTAGATATACTACTCGACCAGGCAGAAAGCCATATCTTTGGTATCTCTCAGCGCTCACTGCGCCAAAAGTTTTTCCCCGTGCGCGACGCACTGCAAGAAGCGTGGGAGCGCATCGATAATCTGCACAAGGGAGATGGTGCCGTGCGTGGTGTACCAACCGGCTTTGATAAACTTGATAACCTTCTCTCGGGTCTTCAAAACTCTGATCTTGTCATTTTGGCGGCACGGCCTTCGCTCGGTAAGACATCGCTTGCTCTCGATATCGCGCGCAATGCGGCAGTACAACACAAAATCCCCGTTGGTATTTTTAGTTTGGAAATGTCGAATCAACAGCTCATCGACCGCTTTATAGCGGCTGAAGCTCATGTAGATCTTTGGAAACTGCGTACGGGGCGACTCTCTGAACATTCAAATGATTTTGTGCGTATCAATGATGCGCTCGCGCGCCTTGCTGAAGCCCCCATCTATATCGATGACGCCGCCACCTCAAATGTGTTGCAGATGCGTGCGATGGCGCGGCGCCTGCAATCTGAATCAAATTTGGGCCTTATCATCATTGACTATCTTCAGCTCATGCAGCCACGCCAACATACCGACAATATGGTGCAACAAATCACCGAAATTTCGCGCTCACTCAAACAACTCGCGCGCGAACTCAATGTGCCAGTACTTGCTCTCTCGCAGCTCTCGCGCGCGGTAGAACAGCGTCACCCACCAATACCCAAGCTCTCAGACCTTCGCGAATCAGGATCCATCGAGCAAGACGCTGATGTGGTTATGTTTATCTATCGTGAAGACCGAGTCAAGAAAGATTCGGCACGCCCCAATATCGCCGAAATTTTAGTAGAGAAACATCGTAATGGTCCCACTGGTAAAGTAGAGCTTTACTTCAACCCAGAGAAAGCGAGCTTCTCATCGCTCGATGAATCATTCACTTAGATGCACCCCGAACCCATCAAGCGTCTGATAGACTTCTTCACGCGCCTTCCCGGTATTGGGCCGCGCCAAGCGTCTCGCTTTGCCTATACACTTCTCGACGAAGATGGCTCAACGCTCAAGGGTTTCGCACGCGCACTCGAAGCGCTCGCCTTGCAGGTCTCGAGATGTGAGGAATGTTTTCGTAGTGTTGAGACCGCTGATGGCACAAAGTGCTCGACCTGTAAACTTGGTGCGTTTAACGCACTCCTGATAGTCGAGAAAGATCAAGACTTTGAAACGGTATCAAAAAGCGGATTGTGGGACGGCGGCTACCATGTGCTCGGCGGCACCATATCACTGCTCAATGAAAAAACGCGAGTAACCGAACGCATCCGTGCACTGTATGACCGCGTGAGCGTTCGTGCCAAAGGACGCGAAGCGCCACTCGAAATAGTACTCGCGACATCACTAACTACTGAAGGCGACGCAACTGGCCTCTACATTGAGCGTGTACTCGAACCCTATATAAAAAATAAATCAATCACACTCACTCGCCTCGGACGAGGAATCTCTACCGGCACCGAGATGGAATTTGCCGATCCACAAACTCTCAAAAACGCGCTAAAAAATAGAAAGTAAAAAAAAATAGCCCTCGAGAGGGCTATTTTTTAATGGTCTTGATAGCTACTTCGGTGAAGTGTTGGCGATGACCCTTGCGTCTACGGCGGCGAGTCTTTGAGTGGTAACGGAGAATCTTGATCTTGCGGAGGCGGCCTTGGCGCATGATATCCGCCTCGACACTCACGCCTTTCAAATACGGCTTGCCGATAGATACTGTCTCACCATCGATCACGAGCAAAACTTTATCAAACACAATCGTATCCCCTTCTGACTCAGGGAGCTTTTCAATCTTGAATTTCTGGCCGGCACCAACAAGATATTGCTTGCCGCCTGTTTCAATAACTGCGATCATAATTGCTCTATACTACCCGTTTCTGTCTGTTGTGTCAAGAAGTTGAGGGTCAATTCCGATGCCCTCGCCCGCTATGCGGGTGACATCTTTGTCTATCTTTTTAAGCTCTTTATAACCGGTATTGTAATGATTGATAGTTGAGTCAAGGGAAGTGCCGAGCTTGATATAATACTGCTCGTAGGCGGCTACATGTCGGCCGAGATCACCCACGCGCTTGATGACTTCGCCTACAGATTTCTCGATTTTCATCTGATTGAGCCCTTGCAAGATAGTCTGCAAAAACGCATAAAACGAGTTTGGCGAGACGATATGCACGCGCTTTGTCAGAGCGTATTGGATCAGATCTTGCGTGTTTACCTTGATAGTACCTACCTGATTGATCGTCAGATCATAATAGATTGCTTCTGATGGGATAAACATAAGCGCAAAATCCATCGTGCTGTCTTGTGGACGGACATACTTGGAAGTCTCATCGATACGCATCTTTAAGTCTTGCTTGAAAGCCTTCTCAAAGCGCTCGCGCTCTTCAGTACCTTTTGCTTCTACTACGCGGTTATAATTTTCAAGCGAAAACTTTGAATCGATAGGTATTACCTTTTCGCCTACCAAGATAACAGCGTCAACAATCAAATCACGCCCTTCGTCGCTCTTACCGAGCTTATACTGCATTTGATAGGCAGACGGCGGCAAAATATTTTTAAGTACGGTCTCCAGATAATATTCGCCCAGCACGCCGCGCTGTTTGGGGTTTTTGAGAATATCTTGAAGTGACTGAAGCTGATCGGCAAAGTTCACCACCTGACGGTTTGTCTCATCAAGCTTGGTAAGCTTTTCGGTGACATCGCGAATAATTTTAAATGATGACTCCCCTTGTGACTGAATGAGCCGCGTTGACTCGCCAAGCCGCGCGTCGAGCTTGCGCTCAATGTCGCTAATCTGACTCTGAAGCATCAGCATGCTCTCGCCGGCAGGCCCCGATTTGCGCCCTCGCAATATCACCCACGCTACAGCAAACGCAAGAACCGCGCCCGCAAGAAAAATTCCGATAAGTTCAATCTGCATGTTACGACTGTAGCACAACCTCTATACCCCCGCGCAAGCGTCGGATGATAAATATATATTTCACCGCCTCAATAATACAGAGATCAACGAGCCCGAGCAAAAGAAGCGCTGCAAAATACATTGGCTCAAGTGGTTGAAGATGCAAGAGTTTTTGTAAGGGTTCTACAAATAGTGTTGGGAGCAACATGAGCATACTTGCGCTAAAAGCAAGTAACAAATAAGGATTTGAAAAGAAATTGATCTTCCAGATAGGTCTGCGAAGACTACGAATAGAAAATACAAAGAAAAACGCGTTGATCGCAAGACCGTAAAACATGACCGTGCGTACGGTATCGAGCGGGATGCCCGCACCGAGTAATTTTACAAACACCGAGAGCAGCAAAAGATCTGCTGAAATACCTACGATAAACACCATCGCTTTCATCTCAGAAGTGAAAAACGCACCATGCTCTTGGGGCCGACGCGTAAGCACATCTTTCTCGCGTTTTTCAAACGCAAACGCAAAATTGAAAAAACCTTCACCTACCAGATTCATCCATAAAATCTGCGCGGGCAAAAGTGGTAAGGGTAGCCCCAATACAAATGCGCCTCCAACCAGAATAATCTCGGTAAACGCAGTCGCGAGCAAAAAGGTCATCACTTTGCGGATATTATCGATAACGGCACGGCCTTCTTCGATAGCACCGACGATCGTCGAAAAACTATCATTGATCAACACCAAATCAGCCGCTTCTTTAGCGACATCAGTCCCAGACCCGAGCGCAATGCCAATATCGGCCCTACGCAATGCCGGCGCGTCATTGACGCCATCGCCCGTCATAGCGACTACCGCGCCGCGCTTTTGCCACGCTTCTACTATCAAAGATTTTTGATGCGGTAAGACGCGCGCAAATACATCGATATGTGTGATATCGACCTTACCATCCTCCATTAATTGTCCTGTTGATATATGTTCAGGGTTACCGCCAAACTCAAGCTCGCGTGCTACACGCTGGGCCGTCAGCTGATGGTCACCCGTCACGATTACCGGACGCACTCCCGCGACCTGGGCGAGATGCAAAGAGACCTTGGCATCCGCGCGAAGTGGATCATGAAGACCTAAAAATCCCAAAAACTCCATGCCAGTAAAATGCTCAACCGTCGGAGGAGTATGACTGTGTAGATGTTTGCGCGCGCACGCGATAAGACGCGCGCCAGTCTCCGCTGCCTTGCTATAGAGAGCTTCAAGCTCTCTACGCTCATCGGCAGGTAGATGTGAACGCGCAAGAATTGCCTCGGGCGCGCCGCTGACAAATACAAAATATTCTCCGCCTTTTTGATATATTGCCGCTGAAAAACGAAGCTCGGTATCAAACGGCATTGTCTCGATTTTGATATGCGTTCGCTCAAACTCATCTTTATTGATACCAGAGCTTATACCCGCTTTGAGCAGCGCTGCATCAGTCGCCTCACCTCGTATATGCCACTCGGCGAGCTGTGCTTCAGGATTTTCAATAAATGCAGTTGAGGTGAGTACGCCTGCCAATAGTAAATCATCTTTGGCACGCGGACCTTCTTTGCGTGGCATGATTTGTGATACTTCCATCTTACCCTCAGTAAGGGTACCTGTTTTATCTGTCAAAATAACTGTCGTAAGCCCCAATGTCTCCGCGCTTTTTAGGCGCTTGAGGAGTCCTCCTTTTTTTAAAATACGCTCCGCACCCAATGCCAAGATGACGGTGACCGCAATCGGAAGCCCCTCGGGTACCGCAGATACGGCGAGTGCTACCGCGGTCAAGAACATTGTCTCGACACTCTCTCCGCGCGTAACACCAAGCGCGAAAATAACGCACGAAAACGCAAACGCGCCAGCGCCAATCACGCGCGCAAGATCTCTGATGTTTTCTTGAAATGGCGTGAGTGGTTCGCGCGTATCGGAGACAAGTTGCGCGATCTTACCAAGCTCGGTATGCATACCGGTTGCTGTCACCACCGCTCGTGCGCGACCCGCCTCGCAGAGGGTTCCTGCAAAAATCATATTGTCACGATCAGCAACCGGCGTATGCGCGGGCAGTTCATGGATGCTTTTTTCTTGACCTATCCACTCACCGGTGAGAGCCGACTCATTAACCTTGAGACGCTGAACCTCAATGAGACGGCCATCCGCCTCGATACTCATGCCCGCGTCAATCTCAATGATATCACCCGGTACCAAAGCGCGCGCCTCCATCTCGCGCAACACACCTGAGCGCAATACATGCGCTTTGCGCTCAATGGTTTTGCGTAACGCTTCAAATGCACGCGATGCCCGACCTTCTTGAATGACGCCGATGGCTGTATTGATCACCACCGCGATGACAATGATCAACGCCTCGGGCGCGTCGTCTAACATAAAAAAAGTAATGCCCGCGGCGATGAGCAAAATAGCAACGAGCGGGCTCGCGAGTTGCCCCAGTATCAAATTTAACAGCCGCCAAGGACGCTTGCGCGTGATCTCGTTTGTTCCATATTCTTTGCGGATTTCTTCGGCACGATCATCAGACAAACCACGCGCGCGTACTACCGAAAAACGAGCCAACGCCGCATCAGCGCTCAAAACATGCCACTGATCATTCATTGGGTTTATTGTACCAAAAAATAAGTATTCACTAAAAGAAAAAAGCCGCATACCCTGTGGGATTGCGGCCTATCCGGCTAAAATACCCCCTCGGCCCTGTTCGCCTCGAGAAGCGCACGGAGCGTTTCTTGGATCGCACCGAGTGCCTCATTGGCGCCGATCAGGTGCTTGGTGGCTGCAAGGAATTCGTGAACCTCGGTACTTGACGCGCCCTGCTCTACCCAATTGGCAAAGGCTCTAGTCAGGTCCAAGAGCTCTACTGAAGCAACTTCGAGATGCTGGGTTATCTCTAAAAACGACGCACGATCAACAACCATCACGACCTCCATACGATTGTGGTTTTGTGGAACTGAAATTTTAATGTACATTTGTCAGCAGCCCCACGGAGAATCGAACTCCGATTTAGCGGATGAGAACCGCTTGTCCTAGCCGTTAGACGATAGGGCCGTAATTGCCTGCCACTATACCACAAAAATACCAAAAATCCAGCCTTAGGGACGCTTTTGCCAATGCTCTTCTTGGCGCACCAACATGCGATGCGAGTCTTCAGCTCTCATCGATGATTTTTTCTCGCTCCTCATAGCTCATATGTTTTGTCTTGTCAAAGAGCTGCAGATGTTTAATCTCATGATTAATAACACTGTTTATGCCCCCAGCCTGCTCAATCTCCCACGGACAAATATAAATTTTATTTGGCGCCTTATAAGATCCCCAAGTCCCGGAAGATACCCAGTAACACTGGATATCGTCGCTGATATCAATAAAAATATTTTTTTGAAAACTCCGAATTTCGCGAAACCGTTTCAGAGTGGGCATAAAAAAAATCAGTCGATGTTTTTTAAGCCAAAAAAAACGCCCAAACGTCTGTATCGCCATCTTGATATCTTCCCACAAACTGTAATGATACGTAATCATAAAATTCGAAAAAAATACTAAAAATCCAGCCTATGGGCGCTTTTGCCAATAGTCTTCTTGGCGTACGAGTACCCGATGGGAATCTTCTGAATGAAGCAAGAGTGCTTTAGTGACACGCTCCATGCGAACACCCTGCGATCCTTTTACTAAAATTGCGTCCCCTTCTTTGACAAAATGCCCCAGGAAATCAGCCGCTTCTCCCGATTTTGCAAACCAATGAAATTCGGCCGCGTCTCCCGTGTCCATAAATTTTGAGCGTACACCAACACCGATAACTACATCAGCAACCTCGGCTGCGCGTTTACCGATCATACGATGTGCCTCCGGTGTGTATTTACCAAGTTCAAGCATGTCGCCGAGTGTGGCGATGCGGCGCAGGGCTGGCATTTTTGAGAGCGCCTCAAGCGCGGCGAGTGCAGCAAGTGGTGAAGAGTTATAGGTATCGTCTAAAATCAATGAATCTTTTCGACCGTCAAGTAGACGCAGGCGGCCGGGTGGATGCTCGTATTTGAGAAGCGCTTCAGAAATCTCGATAAGATTAAGACCTTGCGCGAGACCGACAGCGGCCGCCGCTAAAAACGCATAAATACTTTGCTCACCGACTACTCCCGGTACCCTCATAGGCATCGTCTTGCCCTGATAATCAATCTTAAATGTCATACCATCGGGCCGTCCTTTTTTGAGACTCATGCGCACGCCGGACGCGCGTACTTCTGCATGGCGCGAAAATCCATAGGTGATAACCTTCCCCTTGGTTGCCTTGCGCATAGCGAATACGCGTGGATCATCAGCATTGATGATAGCGGTCCCCTGCTCTCCGAGCGCGCCTAAAAGCTTTGCTTTTTCTGCGGCAACTGCGTCAGGTCCATCAAAAAATTCGACATGTACTGGCATGTCGCCAATCATCGTCACCACGCCTATATCAGGTTTGAGCCATGGCAATATCTTGTCAAAATCACCCGGCCGATCAACCCCCATCTCGAGCACTAAAAGCTCCGGATATTCGTTACGCGAGATGAAGCGCAACGCACCTTTCACAATATTTTTTAACCAACCCAACGGAGAGTTCCACGCGCTCTCTAAACCCAAGATGGTCAATGGTAGCCCTAGCTCACTGTTGTAACTCTTGGGGCTTTTGCGTGTTCTGAAATGCTCTGCTAAGACAGCCGCGATAGCTTCTTTAGCGGATGTTTTGCCAACACTACCCGTGACACCAATAACAATCGGCCTGAAGCGACGAATAACAAGCGTAGCTTGAACGCGCAATATCCAAAAAATGACGAGACGCAATACTTGTATCATGGTGTTTTTGCTTCAAGCTCGTGCGGCCTATCAGGAATAATCTCAAAATATGAAAATAGATGCTTCATGACAACGCGAAATGGTTGTGTGAGTGACTCTGACGCGTACCGAATACCCTGAGGGCGTTCGATATATAAAAATACTAAAAATTGCGGATCGTAGGCAGGACCGTATCCAAAAAAAGTATGCATGAATTCACCGGAATATCCACGCGAGTTTTTTGATGCGATCTGCGCAGTACCCGTTTTTGCAGCCACCGAATACCCGGGGATTCTACCTTTGCCGTTCGCGAGTTTTTTATCGACTACTTCTACCAACATACGAGTTACTGTTTTTGATGTTTCTTCTTTCAGGACACGGCGTGGTGCGCCACGCTTTTTCTCGACTATTGTATCGTCCTCGTCACGAACTTCCTCTATAAGGTAAGGATCAACTAAAAACCCTCCATTGGCAATACTCGAGAGAGCCCGTACAAATTCTACGCCAGTCATCGAAATACCTTGGCCAAATGATGCGGTTGCAAATTCAATCAGTCGTGAGCTCTCGAGATTTGCCAACTTACCACTCGCCTCGCCCGGCACATCGATACCTGTTTTTTCTGCTAACCCGAAACCATGCATATATTCACGAAAACGATCTTTTCCGAGTTGCTCCATAACAAACACGGCACCGATATTGAGTGACTGCGATAAAATTTCTTGTATCGGTACGACACCGCGCGCCTTACCATCGAAGTTTGCGATAGTCGCCGTATCAATCGTGCGCGTACCCGTATCATTGTAAGTGGTCTGTGTTGTGACGACCCCTGCATCAATGGCGGCGGCAATAGTAAGAGGCTTTACTACCGAACCCATTTCAAAAAGATCTTCGACGAGAGGGTTTTTAAAAATAGCGATGTCTTCTACATCCGAATATCTATTTGGGTCAAACGATGGTACTGATGCCATCGCTAGTATCTGGCCTGTTTTTGGATTGATGATGATGCCTCCAGCTGATGTGGCATGGTATTCTTCTCGTATTTTTTTCAATACACCCTCAAGATTGGTCTGTACGCCGGTATCGAGCGTGGAAATGATAGAGGCACCGTGTTTGACGGGCGTCAAGCTCGCGTTACCAAACCAGAGAAGTTTTTTTCCTGATGTCTTTTCGCCTACAAAAACACCATCGCGCCCTAACAAATCTTCATTGTAAAAGCGCTCAAGGCCATACTGCCCCGTATCATCAGCACCCACAAAACCTATGACCTGCGAGGCAAAATCAGCCGCAGGGTAAAACCGCCAACGCTCAGGCGAAAATTCGACACCTGGTAGCTCGGCAGCCTCAATAGCTCGCTTTACCGAAGGCGATATCCGATGTTCGATGATCTCATATGGATCGTTTGATTTACTTGCGCGCTCAACAAACTCATCTTTAGGCATGGTAGTACTCGCGATATGCGAGAGTTTCTCATAGAGTTCTACTGGATTCTGTATAAGCTTTGGATTGATATGCATAAGCCAGCCCTCTTTCGTAGTTGCCACCGGCACGAGTGCGTTTTTTTCATGCGCCAAGATTTCACCGCGGTTCGCCTTAAAAATTTCTGATACTGATTGTTGGCGCGATGCCTGCTCACGATACTCTGCGCCACGGACCACTTGCAACCAAGCAACGCGTGACAAGACAACAAACAATAGCCCTCCCACAAAAATCGTGAGAGAGGTCACGCGTTTCAAAAACGCGTTCATGGTTAGCGGGCAAAACCGACTGCGGTATTGTGACGAATATAACGAGGGCTTTCGAGCGCTATAAAACCTTGGGCGCGGGCCTGAGGCTCCAACTCTTCGAGCGCGAGACGCAAATAGGATGATTTAAGTTCTGTATACTGGTCATCGAGTTCAGAAAGTTCGGCGCGCGCTTTGCGCATATCATGACTTTCCGTATATGTTGCGTTAGCAAAGATAATTGAAGTGATACCTGAGACAACACCGACGGCTAACAAAAAATATATCGCGCGTTTCATATACTTTTTTTCTCCCATGCGCGAAGTACTGCCGACCGTGATCTTGGGTTTACTAGATATTCGGCGCGCGTCGCACGCACAGCTTTTTTGGTAAGCACCTGCCCACCTTCAGTATTACGCATCGCTTGTTTGACGATCCTGTCCTCAAGTGAATGAAACGCGATAGCCACTACCCTGCCACCCGGCGCGAGCAATCGAAACGCGGCTGACAGACCTTCTGCTACATTATCAAGCTCACGATTGACCGCGATACGAAGCGCCTGAAACACGCGCGTTGCCGGATGCCTCGCGCTCTTGGGTACGATGCGACCAATGATTGAGCAAAGCCGTTCAGTGGTTAAAATGCGCCCATTCTTACGCTCCTCGACAATCGCCTCAGCGATCTGGCGAGCCCTGCGCTCTTCCCCGTAAGTACGGAAAATATCTTCGAGCTCGTGCGCTGTCGATTGGTTGATGATGTGCGCTGCTGATGTGGTGTTTGAAGGATCAAAACGCATATCGAGCACTTCGTCTTTTTGAAATGAAAAGCCTCGCCCTGACGCATCGACATGCCATGAGTTCATGCCAAAATCAAAAAGCACGCCATCAACGCGGTCTAATTTGTGAAGTGTCGTAAGCTTTTCCATGGCAATATATGAAGTATTTTCAATGATGAGATTTTTGATATGTTCTTTTTTTATTTTTTCGGCAAGCTCGGGGTCTTGTTCGATGCCGAGTACCGTACCCTCATATCCGATCTTTTCGAGTATCGCTCGCGTATGCCCTCCAGCCCCTAGCGTCGCGTCGATATAAGTTCCTCCTCTATGTGGCTGCAAGTATTCCATCACTTCTGCTACCAGTACGGGCTTGTGAATCATTTAGTACATCCCTAGTTCTCCCAATCGTTCGGCTAATCTATCGGCGTTGTCTTGCGTGTGTTTGCGTACATCTGCCCAGCGTTCGGGCGACCATACTTCGATTCGATCAAATACTCCTACTACGACTGCTTTTGATCCGAGCTCCGCGTATTCTTTGAGCGTGTCGGGGATCAAAATGCGTCCGAGATTATCGAGTTCTGATTCGGCGGCACCCGAGAGCATAAAGCGGACAAAGTTTCGTGTGTCTGCTTGGCCTAATGGCAAGTGTGAAAGTTTCTCGGCCATCGCCTCCCATGTTTTGATTGGGAAGAGAAAGAGACAATGATCGGGCCCCTTTGTCACGACTGCTTCCTTACCAAGTTCTTTGCGCAAACGCGTGGGTATCGAAAGACGCCTTTTTTGATCTATCGTGTGTACATATTCGCCTAAAAACATTGGTATAGAATATCCGTCAAATTACCCACTTCTTCCCACTTTTCTACCACTATGTACTCAATATACACCACTAACCTATCCACTCACAACACCTTTGTGAAAAGAAACAAAAATCCTTGTGGATAAAAGCAAAACACCCTCTCGGGGGTGTTTTATGCACAGCTTATCAACCGTGAAAAGAGAGTTTTATTTTGGCTTCATTAACGGAAAGAGCTGTGATTCGCGTATACTCTTACCCACCAAGAAGCTAAATAGTCGCTCAGAAAACCCGAACCCGAAAATAGGTGGCATACCGTATTCCATGGCTTCGATGTATTCAAGATCGATCATCTGAGCTTCTTCATCTCCTGCGTCTCTGAGTGCCTGTTGTTTTTCAAAACGCTCACGCTGGTCAATAGGATCGTTGAGCTCGTTGAAAGCCTTACCTATCTCGCTACCTGCCAAAATAATCTGAAAACGATCTACCACACGCTGATCGTCTTTGTTTTTCTTAGCGAGGGGTTCAAGATATACAGGTATACCGGTCAAAATCGCAGGACCGCTAATAGTCCGTCGCACCTGTTTCCATAAGAAATCAACTGCACGACCCGTCTCCGTGATATCGCCTTCATAATCAGGAATATGTTTTTTAAGAAGCTTGCGTCCTGCGCCCGCTGATTGATCAACATCGCGTGGATCAAATCCGTACTTGTCCTGTATACACTTGTTGTAGTCGATCTGTTCCCACTCTACGCCGAGATCAACTTCATGCTTGCCGATTTGAAACTTAAGCGTTCCAAAAGTCTCTTGAGCAACGGTACGATACAAATCAATAAGCATAGGGATGCCTTGGCGAGCGTCTTGATATGCTTCATAAAACTCAAAATGCGTATAGTCTTGAGCATGCTCAAACGACATACCTTCATTTCTAAATACCCTTCCTATCTCAAAAACTTTTGGGAGACCGCCTACGATGAGTTTTTTATGCCAA
Organism: Patescibacteria group bacterium; assembly: GCA_038064855.1. Classification (NCBI taxonomy): domain Bacteria; species Patescibacteria group bacterium. The sequence continues at coordinate 102,500 of JBBTSE010000007.1, read as the reverse complement.
AGTTCGTGCGAAATTCTCAAATATACATCCATATCAAGTGCATTGTGACGGGTCACAAATGGCCGAGCCTCTGCTCCACCAGTTTTTGTCTCCAAGATTGGCGTCTCTACTTCTATAAAACCGCGCTTTAACATAAACAAACGAATAGTGTTCCAAAATATTGAGCGTTTTTTTGCGAGATTCGCGACCTCTGGATCGAGCAACATATCAAGATATCGCTTGCGATATCGTTCATCCTCGTCTTTGAGGCCGAACCATTCATCAGGAACTTGATTGAGACTTTTTGCCAGCATACGCCAACTACTGGCCAAAAGTGAGTTCATCCCCCGCTTTGTCGTAAATGCGACACCCAAAACCTCTATAAAATCGCTCACGCTCACCGTCTCCAAAAAAAGATCGAATGACTCTTCGCCGATATCATCTTTTTTAATCAGCGCCTGAACGCGCTCAGTCCCATCAAAAAGATCGACAAAGATAATGCCTCCCTGATCTCTCTGCGACATGATTCTACCCGCAAGTGTTACTTTTTCTTGAGAACTTGCGAGAGACTCATAAGACTTCAAAAACAAAGCATTTTCATGCGTGCGAAAAGATTCGGCAGGATATGGGTCAATACCCCGTTCTTTTAATATTGCGAGCTTTTTGAGGCGCTCAGATCGTATATCTTCGGCAGACATAAACAGTAAGTCTTATAATTCTCAGTATAACCGAAAATGCTCAGCTGTTCTACTAACAACTGAGCACGCGACAATACGCATCGGCTACTAAGCAATTTCGATAATAGAATATTCGATCTGGCCTCGAGGGGTTGAGACGAGCACTTTTTCGTTTTTGCGCTTGCCCAAAAATGCCTTGCCGAGTGGTGATTCATTTGAAACCTTGCCCTTGAACGGATCAGCTTCTTCGCGTCCTACAATCATAAATTGTTCATCGCCGTTGCCAATCTTGCGACATTTAACATTTGAGCCGAGGCGAACCTCAGAAGAATCGGTATTTGAGATAACAGAAGCGCGCGACAAAATATCTTCGAGCTTTGCCACCTCGGCTTCGTTTACCATTTGTTCTTCTTTCGCCTCTGAATATTCAGCGTTCTCTGAAAGATCACCGAGACTCTTCGCAAACTCGAGACGCTCTGCAATCTGAACACGACGAGTCGTCTTGAGATTCTTGAGTCGTCCTTCGATGTCTTTGAGTCCTTCGGCTGAAAGATATTCGCGGTCGTCTGAAAGTGTCATAGTATATAGTTTTTATGCTAGCTATAAGGTTTTTATTGTAAAAGACCGGGGGCACTCTGTCAACGCAAAATGCCCTCGACCCCTCCGTGGTCCATAATCCAGCGAAATACCTCGGATGTAGCAAATGGGGCTCCCACAAGGTTTGCGCGTGGTCCTGACTCTAAAAAGAGCACAATGCCAATCTGTGGGTCATCCGCGGGCGCAAAGCCCATAAACCATGAGTGTACACGGTCTTTCTTGCTCCCTACCTCCGCGGTACCTGTCTTACCAGCAATGGGTGTCTGGACCCATGACACCGCAGCGGCGGTGCCCCCATCAGCGACCGCCGAGCGCATCCCTTCACGAACAGCCTTCAAGTTCTTCTCACTAAACGCAAGCTTCTCAAATTGTTCTGGCGACTTGGCGGCATTCTCGGCGATATGAAGCTCTGCAAGAGTACCGCCGGTGGCAATAGCGGAAAGGGCGCGCGCAGCTTCAAGCGGTGTGACTAACACATCGCCTTGTCCGATACTTGCATGATAGGTATCACCAATACGCCAGATAGGATTTTCTGGGTGAAGTGTTTTCTTTGATTCAGGGTCGGGTAAAAAACCTATTTTTTCACCATCGAGATCGATGCCAGTCGTTTTACCAAATCCAAACTTCTCAAGCCATAATTTAATACGCGCAATCCCCAGCCCTTTGACATCACCGAAGCCACCGCCAACGGTATAAAAATAGACATCGGACGAAACGGCAAGCGCACGGCGCAAATCAACATAGCCGTGTGCCTTCCAGTCGAGGAATCTACTCGGCTGGCTCGGGTTAAATGGATTTGGCAGCTCGAGTGCGCCAGAGCTATACAAACTTTTATGTTCATCAATGACGCCTTCTTCCAGCGCGGCCATCGCTACAAACGGCTTGATAATAGAACCGGGGGCGTAGGTACCAGAAAGTACACGATTAAAAAGCGGAGCGCGCGTACTTGAGAAAAGTTCTGTTGCTTCTTCTTGTGTGAGCCCACGCGCGAATGCATTTGCATCATAGCTCGGTACGCTCACCAAAGATGCCACCGATCCATCTTTTACAGAAAAGATAATCCCGCCGCCGCCACGAAAACCTCGCTCGCGCATAATACGGTCAAGTATTTCCCACATCGCTTCTTGCAAAGGCGCATTGATGGTGGTCTTCATATTTTCACCTTCTTCTGGTCTCACAATAAGACCTCGAGAGACGGTGGATCCTGCCGCATCAAGTTCTTGGTCGCGTCTCCCCGCGATACCACGCAATGGTATATCATATCTACTCTCAAGCCCCGTTTTACCAATAGCTAAAACGCCGACCGCATCACGACCTGCATCTTTTTCAGCTTTTGAGGGTGTGCCTACATATCCTACAAGGTGACTAAATGCATACGGGTGGCGCATTGATCTCCGATACCGAATCTCGCCTTTTTCATCAGTGTATGCTTCATTGGTAGCGATAACGGCTCCCGTGCGGTCATAGATAACACCTCGCGGCGGATCGACATAAGTCGTCTCGATATAATTGTGCTCTGAGCGCATCGTGAGCTCATCGCCGCGTACAACTTGCAACCAAAAGGCGCGGCCAACAAGAAGCAGACCAAAGAGCGTAAGAAGGACACTAAATGATAAAAACGCTCCTTTGCCTATCGGCTTCTCGATGAGTCCTTCAAGGCGTTCTCGTGAGAATCCTGGAATCTCATGGGCGTCAAGAAAAACCTCATCGGGAGTAAGGCCATCATGCGAATGGATTTTTTTCTTCAGCCACCGCATAGATACCTACAGCATACGCCGCACGCATTCCCATAATAAGCGCGAACACAAAAAGGCCTGCGAGAAATTGTCGCAAGGCAAAAATACCACCGCGAAACACGGATGCCTCACTCATGGTGCCTTGCTCAAAAACAAAAAGAGAAAGTACCAACGAAACTTCAATAGTGATACCTACTACGAATGCGACCATAATACTCATGATCGACGATGTATTAAAAAAAGTGATGAGTGTGCGCGTAAACAACCACCCCGCACAAAGCGCGAGTGATAATAAACCAAAAGAAAAAGGGGAGAAAAACTCAGCTACAAGGAGCGCCGAACATACGCTTGCCCAAAAAATCCAACGCATGCCGGGCGCCAACAATGCGACAAAGGGAGCTACCAGTATCATGTCGACAAGGGTATTCATAGAGCATTTACAATTTCTTCTTGTATCTGAACAAAAGAAAGAGTGTAGAGATTGACTGGGCTTTGTACAACAACCGTTATAAAAGGATCCGACGCGCTATCAATAATATTGACAACGGTGCCGATTCCGAGCGGAACACCCTGATCCTCGATAACCCTATCACCTACGCGTACATCAGTGCCGCGCGGGAGACGCGTCTCGAGCAACATCGCCCCCTTGCCGTGCAATTCGGCGGGCACGCCTGAGCGGCTCACGATACCATGAACGATAAAGCCAGGTGCGGTGATCGCCTCACCTTTTGATACCATGCTACCCTTCGCAACCACGACGCCTACTAGTGTATCGCCAGAAACAATTTTTGCGCCTTCGGTAGCACTCATACTGATAATAAAAGTATTTTGGAATTCATCGGCACGACGCGCAATGATACGCACGGCGTCTTGCGGAATGGGACTATCTCCCGAGACGGCGTCTGAAAACAGGTGCACGCCGAGAACAACACTACCCAATCCATCAAGCACGATGCGTTGTGCGGGAACGAGAATTTTTGTAAAAAGAGCGATTGTCGCCAAAAAAAGAACAACCGCGATGATGACAATGCGTACGCTAACTGATTGCCGTTTCATAGTCTGTCTCAACCAGCACGGGTCGTAACATATCAAGATCTTCAAGAATAATACCGGTACCGCGCACAACAGCAGTCAATGGATCCTCAGCGACACGCACAGGAATACGCGTCTCGCGCTCAATAAGCGTAGCGAGTCCGCGCAAGAGCGAACCCCCGCCAACGAGTACAACGCCCCGATGGATGATGTCAGCGACAAGCTCGGGCGGAGTCACTTCGATTGTTTCTCGTACTGCTTTTATCAGCGTTGCGATAGAGCCGCGCATCGCCTCACGAATATCAACATCAGTGACAAGAACTTCACGAGGGAGACCTGTGACCAAGTCGCGGCCACGCATCGTCGCCTCGAGCGCTGTTGGCTGAGGTAATACCGAACCGATAGCAATTTTTAAATCTTCTGCCGTGCGTTCACCCAAAAGCAGTTTAAACTCATCGCGAGCATATTGAATAATATCGTTATTAAGTCGGTCACCGGCCACGTGAAGATTTTTTGCAGCCACAATACCGCCGAGAGAAACGACCGCAATATCAGTCGTACCTCCACCAATATCGACGATCATACTGCCCATCGGATCTTGCACCTCGAGACGCACGCCGATAGCCGCGGCCATGGGTTCTTCTACGAGATAGGCCTCTTTGGTACCTGCAGAGAGCGCGGCGTCGCGTACAGCTCTGCGCTCAACCTCCGTAATGCCTGAAGGGATACCTATCACAACACGCGGACGGGTAAACATTGATGAACGACCGCCCAGAGCCCGTTTGATGAAATAACGAAGCATTTCTTCGGTTATTTCAAAATCAGAAATAACACCGTTGACGAGCGGTCTGACTGCTACGATATGACTCGGTGTACGCCCCACCATACGCTTTGCCTCCGCGCCTACCGCTACGACATGACCCGTCTTTTGGTTGATAGCAATAACGGATGGCTCATCAATAACAATACCGCGCCCACTCACATACACGAGTGTATTTGCAGTGCCGAGATCGATACCGATATCACTGCGCGTCATCGGGAGAAATTTTTCTAGCATACTAACTTTATAAACGATGCGGTATCCATTAATGTTGCATCGGACTCTGTTCGTTTTTTTACCTCGATCTTGCCCTCCTTAACCGTTTTCTCAGAAATCACCACGCGCCACGGAATACCGATGAGATCCGCATCGGAAAATCGCTCGCCCGGCGTCTTGCCTTCGCGATCGTCAAAGAGAACCTCAACGCTTTTTTGTTCAAGATCAAAGATCGCTTTTTGCGCCTCTTCCCTTACTGATGGTGACAGGGCAAGTACATGCACGCGAAATGGCGCTACCGATTCAGGCCAAATAATACCGCGATCATCGTGAGAAACCTCTACGATGGTACCTACAAGCCGGCCAGGGCCAATGCCATACGACCCCATCACCACGGGCTTTTTCTCACCTTTTTCGTCGGTAAACGAAAGGCCAAATGCCTCGGAAAACTTGGTACCGAGCTTAAAGATATTGCCTACCTCGATGCTTTTATTTGACGAAAGCGGTTTTTTACAATTTGGACATGCGGTCACATCACCAATCACCTCTTTGTTGCGGGCAAAGGCGCATTCTTTGCAATAAATAATTTCATCCTCACCTGCCTCGGATACCACCTGAAACTCATGGGAATATTCTTTGGTAAACGCACCACCTGACGCCTCTACACAGTAGGCAGTAAGCCCCACGCGTTCAAATATTTTATAATACGCGCCTTTTGTAATCTCATAAAACGCATCGAGCTCTTCACGCGTCTTACTAAAACTATATAAATCTTTCATCAAAAATTCGCGTCCACGGATGACGCCTGATTTGGCGCGTGGCTCATCACGAAACTTTGTCTGTATCTGATAGACATACTGCGGAAGATCACGATACGAACTGATATGTGAAAGTGCGATTTTTGTCACCGCTTCCTCGTGCGTCCAACCGAGACCCATGTTGCGTCCGCTTCGGTCTTGTAGTTTGTACATTTCTTCAACCTTCCAACGATCAGTGGTTTCCCACAAATCACGCGGTTGCAAGGTCGGCATATGAAGCTCTACCCCACCAATAGCGTTCATCTCTTCGCGAATGATGGTATTGATATTTTCAAGAACGCGCCAACCCAGCGGCAAAAAAGTCCAAACACCGGCAACCAATTTATCGACAAATCCACCTCGAATCAAAAGTTCGGCATTGACACTTACATCATCTTTTGGTGCTTCTCGAAGCGTTTTTGCAAACAAATGTGACTGCAGCATGGGGGTATAGTAGCACCCACCCCCCAAATTGAAAATACCTGAATAACTTATATCAGCCGAGCGATATCCTGCCAGCTTACCCAGAGAAGAAACCCAATAAGGATCAAGAAGAAAAACGAATGGATATACCCCGCAACGCGCGGCGGGATGGGTCGGCGAATGATTTTCTCAACTACAAAGAATGCGATGCGCCCGCCATCGAGCGCTGGAATCGGTAAGATATTGATGACAGCCAAGTGTAATGACAACAATGCAATAAGAAACAGGAACTCACGAACACCGATACGAAAGGTTTCCTGTGCGACACCCGCGATACCTATCGGTCCTACCACCTCACCCGGTACTTCGGCGCCGGTAAACAGACTACCGAAAAACGCGACCATACCCTCTGCGATAAGTTTCAAGAAATTGCCCGTCATTTTCGCGCCGGCGAACGGTGCCTCTAAAACCGATTTGCGAATAATATCAGTTTGGATATTGTTGATGCGCACGCCGAGCGCGCCTTGGCCTTCGGGCGGGGTTATGCGGGGACCCGCGAACACACGGAGCTCACTAGACCCACGCATTACCAAAAATTCAGCTTGACGGCCTCGCTTGCTATCGATATACATATGGACCTCAGCGACATTGACGCTCTCAAGACGATTACCCTCAAACCCTACGATACGATCTCCGGGAAGAAAACCTGCGAGTTGGGCGGGTGTATCTGGCATAACTTCTTCGATAGCAACCTCAAAGCGCGGTACGCCGTACCACGAGATATACGATAAAATCAAAAACCCGACGACAACATTAGCGATAACGCCCGCGGCTACAATAAGCGACTTTACACCGATACCGCGTGACGAAAAACTGCGCGGATCGTCCTTGTCCTCGTCTTCACCAAAAATGCGCACAAACCCGCCAAACGGCAACCAATTGATTGAGTAGAGCGTCTCGCCTCTCTTGATACCAAACATGCGCGGAGGGAGACCCACGCCAAACTCATCAACGCGTATACCAAACCATTTGGCCGTCAAAAAATGCCCAAGCTCGTGTGATACTACCAGCAGTAGTACGACAACGATAAAAATCAGAGCTCCTTCGATGATGCCCATATCTAACCTTCAATCTCCTTTGCCTTTTTTTCTTCTGCGGCAAGAATTTTTTTATTAAACTCATCGACGAGTTTTTGTACGCTTTCTCTAGTGCGAAATTTCATATCTTCAGAAATAGTTTTACTTCGCTCCATATCTTCGACTGATTTCATCGCATGATCGCGTATCCTACGCACACTAATGCGTATGTCCTCCACCTTGCGCCCGAGTATTTTTAAAATCTCACCTCTACGCTCCTCGGAAAGCTGTGGCAATGTAAGACGGATAAACTTCTCTTCGACCGTCACGCCGAAACCAAAATTTGACGAGGCAAAAGCATTTTGAATCTCGGACAATACTGATACATCCCATGGCTGTACGATAATGGTGCGCGCATCAGGCACCGACAACGAGGCAAGCTCGCGAAGCGGCATCTTGTTGCCATAGGCAGGCACTAAAATATTTTCAACAAGCGCTGGGGTAGCGCGTGCCGAATGAATCACTGAAATATCAGCATTGAGGCGCGCGAGTGTTGATTCGAGTTCTTTTTTTGTATTATTGAGCAGTTCCTGCATATAAATGTTTTGGTTGATTAGGGTCGAGTGCGAGTATGATAATATCTTTTTTCTCAGGCAATGCGGTTTGGCGCCAGGTGATGCCACTATCGTCAGTACGATATATTTGATTGCCCGATGTCGTCCAAAAGACTTCGGCGAAATGAGGATGCGTAACAATAGTCGTGATGGGTACTGCACCCGCAGGTATGGGCATACGGATGGAGACCCACGAGAAGCCCTCGTCGCGCGACTCACCTAAACCATAATTGGTAGCGGCAAAAAGTGCTCGACGCATGGGGTGGAAGAGAAGCTGATATATTTTTGAAACCTTGACCCCATCAAACGCGACACGGGGTAATTCCTTCCATAGTCTTCCACGACTATCGGATTGAAACAAGGACCCCTTACTATCAAGCGCCCACACAATACCATCAGGCTCACCATCATCCCAAAAACGCGCGATGCCCGTACCGATGCGTGAGATGGGCTCCCATGAACGCGACTTGCCTCCGTCGCGCGTTTCAAAAATCGTACCATCGGCAACCGCAATAGTGATATGCGCGGCATCCCCTTGATCTACCGCAAGTCCTATCACATCAAAACGGTCGAGCGCGGCCGTAAAAATTTCTTGCGCCGTCTCTTCGGTAAGTCGTATCACACGCGCGCGATTATTTTGCGTAGCACCAATAAAAAGTTGCGTGCCGCTAGCATTTTGGGCGAGTGCAGTGATACGCGCGTCATCGGCAAGAACGCCCTTGGGATCACGCACATGTTCTGCGCTATCTGATCCCGCGCGTACAATAAAGAGACCTCCTCGTTCAGTGCCAATATAGAGCTGCCCCGATCCACCGGACTTAAAGGCGAGAACTCGAGGAACTCCCTGACCCAAACCTGCGACACCCTTCCATGCTGCACCGCCGTCATCAGAGAAAAAAAGGTGAGCGTCTTTGACGACGGATGTTTCTTTTACGGGCGTTGGTGTGGCTGGCTGGTTACGCAATACAATAAAGGTCACCAAAGTGCCCGCCAACGCCACACCGATAATGATAAGAAATACAATAACTATTCGCGGCATATCTCTTCATATTCTACCAAAGATTGTGCACTTATGCGCGCGTTGGTACGGAGTATATCCACACGCCCCTGGCGACGCAGACTATCTGCCTTGGCGCGCGACACCTTGCCAGTCTTGCGTATCGTGTCTTCAAAGCGCGCGAGTGCCCCCGATACACCCTGCCCCAAAAAAGATTGCGTGGTAAGACGCGACAGAAGAGTAGCGGGAATATCCGTAGAATCAGAAACAAGAAAAAACACGGAACCCGCCGGCGGCTCCTCAAGTATCTTGAGCATGGCTTGCGTGGCCTCGTGTGTCATCATATCTGCCTGCAGTATCACAAATGCTTGTGTATCGCCCCCTACCGAGAGCGTTGCCTTGCGTGCGATTTCGTGCGCGTCATCGATACCAAGGGCTTTTTCTTCACCAAAGCGAAAACGAAAACGCGGCTCCAGTTCGTCAAGCGCGGCCACGAGTGCCGCGTCACGCGCTAGAGTATCACTGCCGTAGAAAAAATATGCGTGAGAGCGCGCCATGCTAGCGCTTGGTCATAATACTCTTTTTATAAGTTTCGAGGTGTTCGAGTGCCTTGCCCGTGCCGCGCGCAACACATAACAGTGGGTCTTCGGCGATGTGTGCGGGCACACCGGTCGAGCGATATACCAGCTCATCAATATTGCGTAAGAGTGCCCCGCCACCAGTCAACATGATGCCAGTAGTCGTTATATCTGCGGCAAGTTCTGGAGGAGTATCTTGCAACACAAGTTTAATCGCCTTCATGATCTCGGCCATTGGCTCTTTGATGGCTTCTACGATTTCATTGGTCTTAATCTCAGCGCTCCGTGGAAGACCCGTCAAATAGTCGCGACCCTTTACGATAGTGACAAGCTCTTCTTTGAGCGGTACTGCCGAACCAATACTAATTTTGAGATCTTCCGCGGTACGGTCGCCAATCGCGAGGTTAAACCGTTCTTTGATATAGTCAGTGATTGCCTGATCAACTTTATTGCCCGCAACTTTTGCCGAGGTCGAGGCGACGATACCACCCAAAGAAATGACTGCGGCATCAGTAGTACCACCGCCAATGTCTACCACCATATGGCCACGCGCTTCTTGGATAGGAATACCTGCACCAATAGCAGCCAAGATAGGTTCCTTGACCACATAAGCGTTTTTTGCGCCTGCTTTGAGAGCCGCCTCTACCACCGCTCGCCGCTCGGTCGATGTCACGCCCGCGGGTGCTGATACCATCACCTCGGGTTTAAAAATACGCGGACTTGAGAGCGCCTTGTTTATAAAATAGCGCAGCATCGCTTCGGTTACGCGATAATCAGCAATCACGCCATCACGAAGTGGCCGATATGCAATGATACTTTCGGGTGTACGGCCAATCATTTCTTTTGCCTCATCACCTACCGCAAGCACCCTATGGTTTAAAACGGAAATAGCAACGACTGATGGCTCGTTGAGAACGACACCTTTGCGCGGTATAAACACCAGTGTGTTTGCCGTGCCGAGATCGATACCCAGTTGTTTAGTAAAAAAGCCCATTCGTGTTCTTACCCTATGATTTTTTGCGCTCTATATCAACCCCGATACGGCGCAAACGCGCCTCTATTTTTTCATATCCCCTATCAATTTTATAAATACCTTCGAGCACCGAGGGTCCCTTGGCAATAGCAGCCGCGATGACGAATGCAAGACCAGCGCGGATATCGGGGCTTTCCACGCGTCTTCCGCGAAGTTCGGTAGGACCGTTGACCAACACGCGATGGGGATCGCAAGGAGTGATATAAGCCCCCATGCGATTTAAATCGTCAACATACGCGAGCCTTCCTTCGAAGATTGTTTCAAACACAAGGCTCGCGCCCTGAGCACGCGTAAGCAATACCGTAAATGGCGCTTGTAGATCGGTAGGGAATCCAGGATATTCACGCGTCTTAATCATATCGATAGGCTTTATCTTACCCGTACGCTCGATAAGCATAAAATCTTTGCCAACAGTCACGCGCACACCCATCTCACGCAAAATCTCTATCGGTACCGCCAAATGTTCGGGATTGCATGAAGTAATTTTCACCTTGCCACCGCGTGCCGCAGCAAGTGCCGCAAAACTTCCCGCTTCGATTCTGTCGGGTAATGTCACAAATTCACCAGGGCCTTCGAGTACACTCCCACCCGTACCCTCAATGACAATAGTTGATGTACCAGCGCCACTAATATGCGCGCCAAGCGAGTTAAGAAAATCAGCCAGATGCGGGATCTCAGGTTCGAGCGCGGCGTTGCGAAGCGTCGTAGTACCATGTGCGAGTACTGCTGAGAGCATCATTGCCTCAGTACCCGTCACGCTTACTTTATAAAAAGTAATATCCGCACCGTGTAATCGGCTTGCGGAAAACTCATACTCATCATCGACCACGCGTACACGCGCGCCCATCGCCTGCCAACCCCGCACAAAAAGATCAATGGGTCGTTTGCCAAGAACACAGCCGCCAGGAAATGGAAATCGTACCTTGCCTTGGCGCGCGAGTAGCGGACCCGCAAGTACAATGGATGCGCGAATTTGCTCAGCAATATCGCGACGCAATATATGCCCTTTGATATGTGAAGCGTTGAGCATGCATGCGCGAGCGGTTTTGCCAGTCATTCGCACACCGAGCGCAGCAAGCAATTCGAGCGTACGATCAACATCTTCTATTTGAGGCATATTTTTATATGCGATATCGCCCTTTGTGAGTAACACTGCAGCGAGCCCTTTTAAAATATCGTTTTTAGCGCCACGCACATCAATGCTACCGCGCAAAGGTTTTGATGAGCCAGAAATGTGAAAAGTAGCTTTTGTCATAGTTGCCCCATCATACGGGTTCTTGCGCTTGTGAGCAAGAATTCCTATAGTCAATAGTAATGACTAAGCACCGCCGGAGAATCCTCTTTTGGACGCTGACGAGCCTCTTCTTGCTCTCGGGAATACCTCTTATCTTCTATTCGTTTGGATATCGACTTGATCGTGAGTCTGTCAAATGGCGCATTGTGCGTGCGGGCGGCTTGTCTCTAGCACCTACACCCACTACCGGCGTGCGTATTTTTGTCGACAACACACTCGAGCGGGAGACAAATATTTTCTCGCGCGAGCTCTTTTTGCAGGGCCTCACACCGCGCAAATACCGCGTGCGTCTTGAAAAAGATGGCTATCATACATGGGAAAAAACATTGCGTGTCTATCCTGCCCAGGTTGTGCGCGCGGAAGCTTTACTTGTATCAACTGAAAAACCACAAAAACTCACACACGGAGAATATATTTCCATACAATTCCTCAATGACGATGAACAAGCGCTGATCCTTACGAAGCCGCGCCGCGCTTTTGATCTCTTTTCACTCGATACCCAGACGACCACCAAGCTCCCACCAGCAAACGCAGTAAGTACGGCAACCACTACCTATACAAAAACGGCTCGCGATTTTGTCGCATCAAAAAAAATAAAAACCTTTGCTTACGAGCCGTCACGCATCGTCTGGTGGGACGACCATAGCATCTGGATCAAATGGCTTGATGGCGAAGCGTATCTACCAACCTATGCCGATCGCGATGAATCGAAGCTCATCACTCTTGCGGAAACGATACGAAATATTGCTTTCTATCCTAACCGAGAAGCTTTGGTCGTTGCTACAGACACTACCGTAGATATTATCGAGCTTGACGGGCGCGACCGGCACAATATATTTACTATTTTTCGTGGCAAAAAACCTCATATTCTCGTATCACCCGAAAACGAGCTACTCTTTATACTCTCGGAAGGAACACTCTTTTCAATTCCCCTGCTGTAGATCGCGAGAAAGTGCCTCCGCTACACGCCATATGTCGCCAGCACCCATGGTGACTACCACGCAGTCTTGCTTTGCCTTGTCGCGTACAAATGCCAACGCATCATCAACAGTAGAGGCAAACGACACATGCGCATGGTGCCTAGCTACTTCTTCAAAAAGATTTTTCCCTGTCACCTCACCTGCCTGTTCGCGCGCGGAGCTATAGACATCGAGAATCGCGACCTCATCACTATCACCAAACGCTGTCGCGAAATCGGCAAGAAATGTCTTGGTGCGTGAATAGGTATGTGGCTGAAAAAGAGCGATGATGTGCCGATTGCCATAGTGGTTGCGCAACGCAGAGAGTGTCGCGCGAATCTCGGTCGGATGGTGCGCATAGTCATCGAGCACGACTACCGGTGCGTCGGCATCAGTATAGAGTTCCATACGGCGTTTGGTGCCGCGAAAACCTGCTAGCGCCTTCGTGGCGATCGCGTGCTCGACGCCCAACGCATCAGCAAGCGCCAACACGCCCGCAGCATTTTCACGGTTGTGCTTGCCCCAAAGCGTCAAATTGATTGATTGATCAAGTTCGCTAAAAAATATCGTACGCGCTTTCGTGCCGGATGCCTCAATAAGATCTTTGGTACTCTGGTGTGCTACCACAATACCTTCGGGCGGCATTGAAGCCACGAGCTGCCTAAATACTGCCCTATATTCTTCTTCGTTTTTATAGAAATCGGGATGATCGTATTCGATATTGGTAATCAGTGCCGCATATGGTTTGAGCGCTAAAATTTTTGCTTGATATTCATCGCCCTCCACCACCATCCACTCGCTAGAACCCGTACGCACCGTGCGCCCCCACTCGACCAGCTCGCCGCCGATAACGGCAGTAGGGTCAAAACTCGCGTCTTCAAGAACGCGCGCGAGCATCGCGCTCGTTGTCGTCTTGCCATGCGTTCCCGTTACTACAACCCCCTTTTTTGTATTAAAAAGTTCTGCAAGCGCCTCTGAATATGAGGCGACGGGAATACCAAGTTCACGGGCGCGTGCCACTTGTGGATGATCCACCCCGTATGCGCTTGAGTAAATAACCTTCGATATATCAACGGTTATATGAGAGACATCAAACGAAACAACCGAAATGCCGAGATTTTTCAAAATCTCGGCAGTAAAAAATACCTCCTCGGTGTCAGAGCCAAGAACCTCATGCCCCCATTCTTTATAGAGCGTGGCAATGCCCACAACGCCAACGCCTTTGATGCCGACAAAGAAATATTTCACTCGTAGATAGTTATCTAATCTGAGTACAGGAATCTTTCGTATGCCTTGCGGGCACGCTCAAATTGACCGTAATTATTCATGTGCACCAAATCTCCGTAATCTTCGGGGATCATAGTGGAAGAAAAATCAATAATATACTCAGAAGGAAATGTTTGCTTGATAAGATTATTGGTTGCCTCTCGCTCTGGCTGAGGAATCCCTAAAATTCCATCCTGCAAAGGCGGAGTAAGTGCGATAAATACCGGGAATCCAGCCGCCTCTGCGGTTGCTTTATTCTCAGAATATGCGGCAACAATTTCCTCTGGAGTTCGGTGGAACAAATTAATATCGTTAGTGCCGAAGGGTAAGATAATCACATCAACTCCGGCAGCCAATACCATAGGCATTTGTCCATATGCATCCCAGAGCCCCCCTTTTGGATTATGCGTAACAGTAGCTCCCGTAAATGCGGGGCTATTGTTCCCCACAGGTGTTTGTACGGCTATTTGTTGAACAAGAAAATCACACCATCTTGCCCTGCTCCAATTGAATGTATTTGAGTCACCTAAACATCCTATGCGTATAATGCCATCATTGTTAATATCTAAAATGCGTAGTGGAACAAGTGGATTTACAACCTGGAGTTCTTGAGTATTATTCCCTGTTGCAAGATATATGTGCGGACCATTCATCTTAATTTTGTTACTGGCACCACCTGCATTATATGTAGAAAACAACACGGGACTCATTGGGTTTGATACATCGAGGATCGTAAGCTGCTTGCCAACTGTTTGAGTGGCAATAAACGCCCTCCCCGCTCTGACTACAATGTCATTATTATCACTTGCTAAATCTGCTGATGAAACAAGGGTGAAAAAATTATTATCCGTAGAAAATTCGAAAAAATCAGGCTGCGGAGATCCGCCGTTATTGGATACAACATAAAGAAAACCATTCTTATGGGTTATAGCATTCGCGATGCCGTTGCCTGGGAGATTATATGTTGCGATAAGTGAAATAGCAAGAGGGTTTGAAATATCCAACATCCTAAGTTCTGCTGTCGTATTTGAAGTAACAATATACGCTTTGTTGTTATCAATAGCGATACTTTTTACTTGAGCTCCTACTTCAAAAGAGCCTACTAGACCTGGGCTTTCGGGGTTAGAAATATCTAAAACTAAAAACTCTTTGCCATTGGCACCACTATTATTTGCGGTTCCCAAATAAAGCCTATTATTTGAAACTGCCAATGACAAACCACTTGCAGAGCCAAAAGCATTGTAGCTGCCAACAATCGTAGGATTATCTCGTTGACGCGTATCAACAACGATGAGCTCTCCCGAATCCTTACCAGTTGCTAAATATGCATAGTCTCGTGTTACAATGACATCTTTTACTGGCGCTTCGATATTTAAAGAGGCATGAACACCCGAACCGGTGGTTGTGGCATGATCAAGAACATAGAACTTACCCGCAGCATTGCCAGTAAACGCATAATTTCCCCACACATCGAGCGAAAGAGAGTCTTGGGTACCTGTACTATCGACGCTGTGCACTAAGACCGGTTGAGAATTACTACTTAGGGTAGCTGTTGGTTTGGCAACAATTACCGCCAAGAAGAAAAGGGCTGGGACCACAAAAAGGATATACACGGCGAATTCTCTCTTTAAAGACAGTATGGTTGACACGAGCTTGTTGATACTCTTTTTTATACTCATGGATCTTTGATTACTTACTGATAATCCACCCCACCCCCTATTTATTGCACATTGTAGCACGCTACCTAAAAAAATAAAATGAGCAGGAATTGTGGACACGGAATCTCTGTCTACCATAATAACTCTCACGCAAGCGGAGGTTCGTCGATTGGCGGCGGTAGTGGCTCTTGGGTAATCTCACCAAGACCACCATCAGGTGGTGGAGGTAGCGTCTCGGGTGGCGGCAGAGTTTCTGACACAGGCGACCGGGGCGTCTCGCCATCGTCTGACGGCGGTAATTCTTCCGCGGGTGGTGGTGGGGGCAGAGACTCTCCACTGCCAGATTCTGACGGAGGAGGCGGCGGGTTTTGCAAAGCATTATCAATACATGATCCGGCAACCGTGGTCACCGCGCCGCCTACAACCTTGATACAATACGGCTCACCATTTGATTCATCAAAGAGTGTCACGCCGCTCGGCGCACCTGACTCACCCACTCGCAACTCTTTTGTTTTGATAGCATCAGCTTCGATTGATTTTACAATCATATTGCCATCTTCATCAATAGACCATTTGCCTGACGCAGCAGTGATAGATTTTATATTTTCGATAGACTGCCCACCAAGATTAAGCGCGTACGAAGTAGTCATACGACCCGTCTCTGCGTCGACGACCCACGACTGCGTACTGGTAGCGCTCGCAAGCTCGGTATCAAGCTCGTGCCATCCGAGATTAACAAACATCAGCACTTCGCCAGTTGCGATAGGTGTGCCATCCGGTAAATTCTTCATGGTGACACTAGAGCTTGTATCATCAAATGATTCAAGCGCATAACCCAACACCTTACCTGGCTTTCTGGTACGCATGGCGTACCCCTCGATACTTGATGATGTGAGCGCATCACCCATGCGAACTGATCCGCCCTCGAGCGATACTTTTACTTTTACGCGACCGGCGAGAGCCACGGGCGTCCAGCCATCTTCGTAGTGCTGACTTAACTCAAGACCGGGGCTACTCGATACCACACCGATCACCGCCGTATCATAGGTCTTATCCGAATATTCAATAATTGATGATGTAGCCATGCGCACTACCATACCCGGCTCAAGCTCCACATTGCTCGCGGTAGGATACCACTCGGCGAGATCACTGCCTGTCAGAAGGCGCGACTCGGGGGTAAGAATCTGCGCACTTGATACTTGCGCAAGACCATCATCGCCCGGGTCATCAGTCCACGCATGGAAGAAGTCAACCTTCAATGTTTGTGACAGACCAAAAAAGTTTGTGATAATACCGAGGGCTTCATCAGGTATGGTAGCCACATTCTTGCCCGCAAAAATATCATTGACATAAAAATCGACATGCCCACTATGCGCCTCAAAGCGTAATTTATTATATGCAGTAGTACTAATCGCTTTGTTGAGATTAGTAAAGGTACACGATGAAGCGTTACAAGTAATCCCATACCATGTAGTGATGCCGTTGCTGGTACCACAAGCGGTTGCCGACGAACAATTTGCAAAATAAATACCATCGGTAGTAGCGATTGATGTAAATCCAGCGGCCTGCTGACCAAGACCCGTGAGGATCTCTGCGGTATTATCAGCGTTTGCGCTTGGCAATACCTGCGTCTCAAAGATCGTATTGTTGCTAGCTGTATAGCTTGTAAATATATCATTGCCCGATGTTGCACCCGCCTGATACCAAAGACACCCGGGTGAACCTGATCCTGCACTAATGGTCAAAATGCCCTTGGCCTCGGCATCAGTCAGCGCAAATGTGCAACCATTGGTTTGAACCGACTCTTCAAGACTCCACTCATCATAGGGCGCCGAAAGAGATGGATTAGCAGCTACATAAGAAAATGTCGGTCCGCGATTAAAGTTTTCTTCATAATATTGGAAGCGTTGGTTGAGCGTATCGGCAAGCACCTGGCCGTACCGACGCGTACCCGCAAAGGTAGTGGTAGCGGAAAGATTGAGCATCGCGTAACCAGGAGTCGTCGTACCAATCGCAATTTTATTGTTACTATAGAGATTGAAAAATTTCGACCCAGCGTTAAACCCACTGCCAATTTCGAGAGAATAATCAGCCGTGGTCGCCGCACCAATACCAAGACCTCCCGCAATATAGGTATCGACACCTACACTAAACCCACCCAATGTACTTTCTGCCACTGATGGCGTCGAAGTGCTGATGCCAACTCGACCATTTGAATACACGTAGAAATCATTACCTACCACAAAGTCTCCATCACTCGTGGTCGCATTCCCTACCCCGAGACCGCCTGATACATAGAGATCTGAAGTAGCGCCTCCTCTGCCGATGGCTACATCACCGGGGTTGAGGAAAAGATTTGTGGGCGATGAGGTGCCAAAGCCAACGACACCTTTTTGAGAAACAAAAATAAACGGCGAAGATGTACCCGTATCAGCGACTACAAAGACTGGCTTTCGAGCTTTTGCAATAATGCCACTACTAATCTGTTCTATAGAAAACTTACCCCACGGAGTAGTAGTCCCCACACCAATTGCGCTATGTCGATTATAGGTACCTAAAAGCACACTTCCATGAAAATTCGGCAATCCAAGACAAATACCATCTTCGGTTTCACAAAAAGCTAGACCTCCGTCGAGCGAGAGATCGCCACCACCACCATTTGCACCGAATGCAGTAGATCCTCCTCTACCGCCCTGAATCGCAATCTCGACCCCTCTGGTCGCATCATACGTCTGCACTGGCTCAATGTGATATGTTTTTGGCCCTCCTGCGCCTTTTCCAAAAGTAAGATCGCCGTCGAGAAAAATGCCTCCATTGGTAAATGTGCTTGTTCCCGTTCCGACAACTCTCAAAATCCCACCAATATAGGCGAGATTAGATGTCTCGAGAACCCCATCAGCCGTCGTCGCATTCCCTACTCCCAAACCTCCGGAGAGGTAGGCATCAACATTAGTGCCGGCAGTAGCTCCACCCAAAGCAAATCCTGCCAGAGGTTGGGAAGTAGTACCTCCTGCCAAGAGATTTGCACCAAGCCAGGTATTGCCGGAGATATGTGCAGTTGAGGAAGCGTTGAAGACTGCCGTACCCGTGAGATCAAGAGGGTTGTCAGCGATATGGAGACGGCCTGCGATTGATGAAGATGCTGATGAGACAAAGCCGTCATTGAAATGCCATGCTTTTGCGTCAGTCGCCGATGATGACGCCGTGTAGTACTTGGTGCCGGAGAGTGAACGATAGATGAGGTTGGGTGTACCTGCTCCACCACTCGCATCCGTTCCACAAATGATCGCGCCACTACTATTGGTATCCAACGAATCACATGAAGGAAGGTTTGTTTGGAAAGCGTTGGCGAAGATTCCTCCCGTGAAAGTGGAGGTAGCTGATCCGCGAGAAATGACGCGGCCACCTACATAGATATTGTCGGAGGTTTCGATGATGCCATCAGCCGTGGTCGCATTCCCTACTCCAAGACCACCAGAGATGTAGGTGTCACCCGAGACAGCGAGTACGGCGAGGGGTTGTGAGGTTGTCGCGGCAAAGATGTTTGAGTAACCGATGAGTGTTGCTCCCTGTACCGTTGATGAGGCATATATGGAAGAGCCGGTGGTGGTCGCGAAGATGTCACCCATGGAGTAGAGGTTGGTTTTGACATCGAAGCGAGTGCCGGTGAGTGCAAGGTTGTTGCCAGCCGTGTAGGTGGTGTCGGTATCAGCATCAGTGCCACAGATGATCGCGCCATTCGCATCGGTATCAAGAGTACTTGCTCCCGTACATGAAAGAATATGTTCGAGGCGGATAGAGTCAGCAACTATTCCTCCTCCGGTGAAGGTGGAAGTACCGGTGTTTGCTTTGATGAGGTTGCCGAATACTCCGTAACTTGATGTTTCAAGTACACCATCAGCCGTGGTCGCATTCCCTACTCCAAGACCACCAGAGATGTAGGTGTCAC